>NZ_QRZD01000002.1:0-159710 GCF_003464565.1 Collinsella sp. AF14-35 | reverse complement strand
CCGTTCTCCCAGGCGATCTCCTCGGGCACGGACACGGGCAGGTCCTGCGAGTGCTCGACGGCGCGGACGAACTCAGCCGCCTCATGAAGCGACTCCATGGTGCCGGTATCCAGCCACGCGTAGCCGCGGCCGAGGGTGACCACGGACAGCGCCCCCTCCTCCAGGTACATCTGGTTGAGCGTGGTGATCTCCAGCTCTCCGCGGGCCGACGGCTCCACCTTGTGCGCCTTGGCGGCCACGTCGCCCGGGTAGAAGTACAGGCCGGTGACGGCGTAGGAGCTCTTGGGGCGCTCGGGCTTCTCCTCGATGGAGACGGCCCTCCCCTCGCGGTCGAACTCCACGACGCCGAAGCGCTCGGGGTCGTCCACGTGGTAGCCGAAGACCGTGGCGCGGCCCGACTCCGCGTTCTGGACGGCGCGCGTCAGGTGGCGGGAAAGGCCGTTGCCGTAGAAGATGTTGTCGCCGAGCACCAGGGCGCACGGCTCGCCGGCGATGAACTCCTCACCGATGGTGAAGGCCTGCGCGAGGCCGTCGGGGCTGGGCTGTTCGGCGTAGGAGAGGTTCACGCCGTAGCGCGAGCCGCCCCCGAGCAGGCGCTCGAAGTTGGGGAGGTCCGTCGGCGTGGAGATGACCAGGATGTCCCGGATGCCCGCCAGCATGAGGGTGGACAGCGGGTAGTAGATCATGGGCTTGTCGTAGACCGGCAGCAGCTGCTTGGAGGTCACGAGCGTGAGCGGGTACAGGCGCGTGCCGGACCCGCCGGCGAGGATGATGCCTTTCAAAGTTATCTATCTCCTCTATTCATTAAAACTAAAAGGCCATAGTTTTATTCGGTCTATCGACGGCCGAAAACCGCCTTAAGACGTCTAAACGAGCTATGAACTACATCCCTATTGAGAATTAGGAAACAAGAGTAAAGAAGCAGGTAACCGAAAATCGCAATATGCACTGGAGCCCACAAGGTAAAAGAAATGAATACGAATGTTAAAACAACCTCCTGTAGGGGATTATGTGTCGGGAAGGCATGTAAGCACTTATTCAAATAACGCTCCGAACAGAATGACCTTAAAACAATGCACGCAACCGCGCCAATCAGAACCGCTTCGATTGACCCGAAGCAATAAACGCCTATCAATGAGAAAATGGCACTTCCCACAACCGTTGTCAGATTCACCGCAAGGAGAAGTTTCTCTTTGCGCAAGACCTTGAAATACGTTGTGCAGCAAATATCCATCTTGGTATTGAAAACGCAGATCGGCAAGAGAAGTGCGAAATAGCCCATACTCGCAGCGTATTGCGGAAGCCAGATAGAAAGGAGCATCACCATTGGGAAATAGAACAAGTAGATTGCTGGGAAAAACACCTCCATCGCGTCTCTAATTCCCTGATAGAAAGAGCGCCTCTCATCTTCCGATCCCTGCCTTAACGCAGGAAAGAGAACCATACTTGCTTGAGAAACAAATGAAGTGAAAAAATTGACGATGGAAAGAGAAAAAGAAACGTTTCCGAAAGCCTCGATTCCCCAAGCACAATCAACCAAAGCCCTAGCAATTCCTAAAATGAGTATGTTGGCAACATTAGCCAGCATAAGGCCAAAGCCGATTTTGATGCTTGAGGCGGCAAGCCTTATCGAATTCTTGAGATCAAGTACTCCGGCTTTAAAAAACTCTCTGCTATGCCAGCAACAGTACACTAATGCGCAAAACCGCGATAAACAGTAGAGAATGATGTAAGGTCTGAAATCCGAAAGACGAAGGACGACAAAGATAATAAGCGGAACCAAGAAAACAAGTCGATCGAGCATGGTCGAAAACGAAAAGAGCCTAGTCTCATTCATAGCTTGAAAAACATAGCCAAGATATAGTTGAAGATTTGATATTACGGTATACAGTGAAAAGGCATAGATTACGAAAGCCCTCTCCTCTTCGGGCGTAATCATTATAGATAATATGCAGAATGCGATTCCGACTAAAACTTGCAGCAACACTGCAACCCTAAACTGGGAATTGATGGCTACTTTATTAATTTCATTTCTCGTTTTTCCACCCTCAACTAGATAAACGCCGTCGTTCAGACCAAAGTGGAAAAACCCTGAATATCCAGCATAGAAAATAAACAGTTGCCAATATCCATAGCTTGTTACCCCAAGAACTTTGGGGACGAGTAGGGACATAACAAAACTTACAACAAGAGAAATACCCTGTGCGGAAAAGGCAACGAGTGCATTCGTCACAAGCTTCTTATAGTTCATCCGTTAATAAAACCCCCAAAGAAACCAGCTAGTAATGAGAGGTCTCATTACTAGCTGCCTACATATCGCCTTTCAGGCCAGAACTTTCCTCGGTACGAGCAAATCTCATTAGAAAGAGCACCGAAACTGCCATGAAGATGACAGTTAAGAGAGATGTTGGATTCATGTATTGATGGAAAAGAAAGTCTGCAATCGGAAGATATGCCACCGAAATGCCGACCCAAGAATAAATCAACAGCAGAATGATCCGCCAACGAACGGAAATCTTCACGCCAGAGTTACGTAAAACATTGTACATAGAACCAAATAACAAGCCCTGAAAGGCCAAAACAATGCACATCCCAATTGGACCGAAATCATGAAGGTAATAACGGAAAGCTGTGTAAAGGTTGCCAATGTTGACATTATTGACAAACCTGTACTCAAGCTGGAATGTGTAAGTCCAATCGGAAATTCCGAATGTCTTGCCTAAAAATAGCCAGAGACCTTGAAACGTTTCAGAGCCGAACAGATCGGCTGGGGCAGTGGATAACTCCGGCTTGGCAATAAATTGGTCTAGTCCGATTATCGACCCACCCAAATAAGTCATGAGAGAATCAAAGGGAGTCTTGACGGTCACCCTACCCACGGCGTCTGCGCCGAAAACAAAAATAGCGAGACCGAAAACCACAGCCGCAAGAATGAGCATCACCGCACCGAAATTAATGCGTACCGCATTGACACTCACGCAATTTCGAAGAATCCAGAACATGATGACGCCGGCAAACAGCATAACGATAATCTGACCGCGAGAAGACTGCCCCAGCGAGGCTAAGCAATATATAACGGGTGGAACTAAATACGCCCATCGTTTCTCCTCGGAAACAAGAAGCTCGTTCACGAATGCGAACACGTACACATAGCCAACAGCCATAAATAGGCGGAAGCCATAGTTGATCGGCGTTGATATTCCAGAGCTGAAATTATCATCAAAAGAAGTATGCCATCTGTACGCTTGCATGGTCTCCGACCAAGAACCCCTCATTCCGACGCTGTCAACGATGGCATGGATATAGAGGTAAGAAATAACGGCGCCGAAAAGACAAATGATAGCTGTTACATTATTTGGGACATCAATATGCAGGGACCATTTCTGCGACTGAGTATTTAAATTAACAGTTTTTCTTTGTCGATGGTCGCATGCCAATGTTGCCGGGCCTACGAAGCTTATAAGGCCAACGCAAACTGTAAGCACGGTCACAAGGTTAATCCCGGTGTTCCATGCCCAACAATCATAAATCGACGCACCAGTGCATAACAAAAAAGCGAAGCACGCAAGGGAAGAAGGGCATAATAAGTCGCCATCATTAAAATAATAGACGAAGAAAGTGACAATAGCGACAAGTAAGAACAGAATAATAGACTCAGCCATATTACCTACAGCCTGTTCAAAACGGCTTTTATTGCAAAGGCGCGAGCCATACTTCGCGTTGGGAAGGGGCAATGGAGAAGCTTCATCCCGATTTTTATGCGCAAATACAACGACGTTGGCATCTTCGCATACGTCCTAACAAGATTGGCTTCGTCTCGTCCCATGACATTCTCGTATCCATCTAGTAGATAAGCCGCAACCCGAGTTTGGCAATGTGTGCTCTTCTTGATGATGCGCTTCCAACGTGTCGCGACAGACTTAAATGACTCCGTTGACTCTAAATTACGCTGGCCAACTTGATTGTCTCCAGAAATTCGTCTTTTGATATAAGCATCGCCCAAATCCGCTACAACAGCACCAGAAACCATGGCAATCAAATGAATCCAGCTATCATGGATTCTTGGATATGTACGAGGCTCATAAGTGATAATCTGCTCCCTAAGTTGGGAGTTAAACACCATAGTGCAGCCGGACGCCCAATTAACAGTTAAAGCAGCAATTAACCATTGGCTGCATCCAATCCAGGAGGAGTACTCCCTTGAGCCACCGCTAAGGTCACAATTGACATTCTCAATATCCGAATAGTAAAGCGCAGGCTCGTCATGAACCTGCGCTTCAATCTGACGAATAGCATGTATCAGCTTTTCCGGGAGCCAGACGTCATCTTGATCTGAAAAGGCATAATAATTGAAGCCAAGCGCATTATCGTCGTAGACCATATCCATGAAGTTTTTAGCCAAGCCTTTATTTACCTTGTTAACTTCAAACAGAACATTGTCGTACTTCGAAGCATACGATTCACATATAGAAGGAGTTGAGTCATTTGATCCGTCATCGCAGATACGAAGGGTCACATGAACGTCCTTCTGCGCGAGGATACTGTCTATCTGCTCATTGATAAACTTCTCACCGTTGTAGCTGGCCATCATGACTAGCACGGTGGGCTTGTCGTCTTTAAACGCATCATTCATGCTCTGCCCACCCCGCGAACATGGCAGAGTACATTTCGTGAAGAGTATGGCTTGGTTGCCAGCCAAGATTCATGAGCTTGGAACAATCAAGATCAAGGACCGCGCCAGGCCTGAATGTCTTTGCCCTCTCGGCATCTTGCCCGAACACAACAGTGCTCTTGCCCAATCCAAAATCTTCAACTACCATCTGCGCCATCTCTAGAATGCTACAGAACGTAGCAGGATTTGCAGCGTTGTAGGCCTCTCCGCTATTCCCATGGACGAGCAGGAATAAGATGGCGGTAACAGCATCGTCAACTGAAAGATAGGAGTTCCGCTTCGATCCATCAGAGAGCAAAACGATATCCTGGCCTGAAACGACACTCCGGCCGAACTCAGCGAACACCCGGCCGTCATCTCGAGGAACACCGACGCCAAAAGTCTGTGCAAGGCGCACTACACTAATCGGAACTCCCAGCTCAGAAGAAGCTGAAGCGAACAAGCATTCCGAAAGGCGCTTGGCCTCAGGATAGCTCGACCGGGGATTCATCGTGTCCAAAGCCCCATTCATCCGCTCGTCAACGCGGCCCTCAACCGATCCGTATACCTCCATAGTCGAAAGACAGACACATTGGCGGAAGGAAGAGGTCGAAAGCAGGTTTATGACTGCATGGGCGGAATCCACTATGTCGGAGATAACCTCAATCGGACTGTGGAGGAAAGCCGTGCTCGAAGTCGGACAAGCCGCGTGAATGAAATAATCGCCCTTGACTGCATCAGAAAATGAATCACCAATTTTCCAAGGGACATAATAAATCGAGTCTGAACGACCAAACATCATCTCCGCTTTAATCACGTTTCTTACGGGAAGAATCAGTTTGATTGATCCGTGGAAATTGTTTGTCCGTTCAATAAGGGTCCTAACGACTTGTGAGCCAATCAGCCCCGTCGCTCCTGTAATGACTACAGTCGACCCATCTATCTTACCCCAGGGCATCGCCTGATTTGCCGCGATATCATGCGCCGTGCGCTGCGCCTCGCTCATCGCCATATCTGCTCATACTCCTTTAAGTCTACGAAACCCTTGAACGTGAGAAAGTCTCGCGGCGTCGTTATTTTTATATTCTCTTCAGGACCATCGACAACAAAAATTTCATGACCGTATTCGCTCATCATTGAAATGGAATCGATGAAGTCGCGTCGCCCTTCTTCGAGTGCTCTCAAATGTGCGCCGTACAGCTCATTAAATATGAATCCTTGTGGCGCCCTCGCTAGTCGGCACTTTGCCCTGTCAGTGACGCCGACAACTTTTCCACCATCGACGGTCACGATCGTTTCAGTGGCGGGAGCAACAGTAGCCGTAGAACCGCAATTTCTTGCAGACTCAGCACAAGCAATAATAGTTTCGCAATCGATAAGGGGTCTCACGCCATCGTGAATGAGAATGACAGTATCTTCATCGGCAAGTTTATTTCTCTTTATATAGGAAAGGCCGTTAAAGATAGACTCCTGTCCGGTTTCACCTCCGGGAATCGAGGCGAGCACTTTGTGGTAGCCCCTTTGCGCTAAAAGATCCCTGAGGTAATCGAGCCAGCCCTCGACGCAGACAATGACTATCCCGTCAACGCAGGGTGCTTCCTCGAACTTGTCAATCACATGACAGATTATCGCTTCACCGCCGAGTTCGAGGAATTGCTTCGGCTTGTCAGCACCACTCATTCTCGATCCAACACCGCCTGCAAAAATAACAGCATACGTTTTACTCATCGTCATCATCACCAAAATCAAGCTCAATGAGACAATGAACCTCGCGTTTGTCCTCAGGAGGCACTTCTTTCCAATCCCCGTACAATTTGGTCAGATATCTGTCGTAATCGCGAGGGACGGGCCAAGAATGATCGCCGAAAGGAAGATATTCGGGCGGGAAATACGAATCTCGACGGATCAGCTCTCCAAAGTAGTACTTACCGCCTGAAGGTATCGTCAGGAATCTAGAAGCCTCGTTTTTACAGAGACCGTTTGCCTTATATGAAAGAAGCGACCAAGAATGCGCGCTTGAAAACGAGAAGATTCTTCCAACAAAAAAGCGCTTACGGTATCCAGCCATTGCTTCGGCATTTTTACCAAACACGCTCTCAATGTAGGCTCTCTGTTCATAGAGTCGCACACAGGAAGCGATATATCGCAAACCTTGGCATAAAACGCCATGACAAAGTCTTATAGCGCCATTATCAGGTGCGTTTTCAAGTAAAAAAATATCAACAAATATACCGTTCGGCTCGTTTGGAGCATGTGCGATTTCGCGAAGTTTCGTACCGCGTTTATATATTCGAATTGCGTTAATCACCGCATCACTAAATGAATCGGGGGCATAAATAAAGTATTTTTCCTCGAATCGTTCCTGTAAAACTGGAGCGAAAACTTCCCATTCTTTGCGCGTTATATTTAAATCAATGTCATCGTCCCAGGGAACGAAACCACGGTGCCTCGCAGCCCCTAGAACTGAACCGCCGCCCAATGTGATTGAAAGACCCAATTCATCCGCAAGGGAGATAACGTCGTCGGCAATATCGGTCATTTCTTTATGCAGCCGCTGCAGCTCTTCACCAGTAATCTCGTGTAAAGGGATAGAAGATTGCCCTGCACGTTTTATATAATCATTTAATCTCATTACGCAAAACCAATCGTATAGGTATTTCTAGCCAGCCTTTGGCACAAGTACTTTCGCAGGCACGCCGATGGCCGTGGAGTCTTCAGGGACATCGCAGAGGACAACGGCTCCCGCGCCAATCTTTGCCCCTTTATGGACGGTGATGTTGCCGAGCAGCACTGCGTTGGCGCCAATCAAGACATCGTCCTCAATGATGGGAGCCCCCCCTCGAGAGCTCCGACGGTGACGTGCTGATAGAGCATGCAGTTCTTTCCAATCACGGCTTTCTCGGAGATGACACATCCCACACCGTTGTGCTGGAACAAGCAGCCTTCACCTATCTCGGCATGGCTTCCGATATGGCATGCAAAGAGAAGCTGCGACAGATGCCTGAAAACTCCAGCCAACGGACGAACAAACTTTGGCCCTTTGGTGCAGGCGTGAGCAGCTTTGTATAGTTTGAAGCATTCATTCATGCTGCTATCCTCTCAGCACGTCCGCAATTCGCTCGCTAGCATGTCCATCTCCGTAAGGGTTGGAGGCGTGACTCATGGCCTCATACTCGGCCTGATCGCTGAGCAAACGGCTGAACTCGCGGTAGATGACGTCCTCCTCGGTGCCCACGAGTTTCAGCGTGCCGGCGGCGACGCCCTCAGGGCGCTCGGTGGTGTCTCGCATGACAAGCACGGGCTTGCCCAGGCTCGGTGCCTCCTCCTGGATGCCGCCCGAGTCGGTGAGGATGAGGTGGCTCGCCGCCATGAAGTTGTGGAAGTCGAGAACCTCGAGCGGGTCGATGATGTGGAGCCTGTCGAAGCCGTCGAGCTCCTCGTGCGCAGCCTTGCGGACGAGCGGGTTCATGTGGATGGGGTAGATTGCCTTGGTGTCGGGGTGCTCCTCCATCACACGGCGGATGGCGCGGAACATGCGGTGCATGGGCTCGCCCAGGTTCTCGCGGCGATGGGCCGTGATGAGGATGAGACGGGAGCCATCCGCCCACTCGAGCTCGGGATGGGAGTACCCCTCGCGCACGGTGGTGCGCAGGGCGTCGATGCCGGTGTTGCCGGTGACCCAGATCTTTGACTCCGGCTTGCCCTCGTTGAGCAGGTTCTGCTCGCTCGCCTCCGTGGGGGCGAAGTAGTGCTCGCTCACGATGTCGACCGCCTGGCGGTTGAACTCCTCGGGCCAGGGGCTGTAGATGTCGTGCGTGCGCAGGCCCGCCTCGACGTGGCCCACGGGGATCTGAAGGTAGAAGCACGCGAGGGCCGCCGCGAAGCTGGTCGTGGTGTCGCCGTGGACCAGGACGACGTCGGGCCTCTCGTCCTCGAGGACGGCCTTGAGCTTGAGCAGCACGTCGCACGTCACGTCGAACAGGGTCTGGCCCGGCTTCATGATCGCCAGGTCTTGGTCGGGCGTCACGTCGAAGACGCGCAGCACCTGGTCGAGCATCTCGCGGTGCTGGCCGGTCACGGTGACGACTGTCTCGAACTCATCTGAACGCGCCTTCAGCTCGTTGACGAGCGGGCACATCTTGATGGCCTCCGGGCGGGTGCCGAAGACGAGCATTACTTTCTTCTTAGACATTGGCCTTGCTCCCCTTTGACTCCTTGCGGAGAAGCATGCAGAAACGGGTGTTACCGACTAGATAGCGCCTCACCAGGCGCTTGGGCTCCTGCATCATGCGGAAGAGCCACTCCAGGTTCGCGCGCTGCATCCACATCGGGGCTCGCGGGATGTTGCCGGAGACGACGTCGAACGAGCCGCCCACGCCCACGAATGCGCCCTTTGCGCCCAGCTCGCGGAAACGCTCGATCAGGCGCTCCTTCTTGGGCGAGGTGATACCCACGAACACGATGTCGGGCTCGGCGTGCTCAACCTCGGCGACCACAGCATCGAACTCGTCGTTGCCGAAGTAGCCGTCACGGTAGCCCGCGAGGACCATATTGGGATACCTCTCGGACAGTACCTCAGCGGTCTTTGCGACCACCTCAGCCTTGGCACCCAGCAGGTAGACCCTGTGCCCCTCGCGCTCAGCCAGCCCGCACAGCTCCCACATGAGGTCGATGCCGGCCACTCGTCCGGGCAGGTCCACGCCCAGCTTCTTGGCGGCCATGACCATGGACGCGCCATCGGCATTCACGATTTCGCATCGGCGCACGCATGCGTCCATCTCTGGATCGTCGCGCATCTGCAGCAGCTTGTCGGCGTTCACGCCAATAAGGTGGGCGAAGCGCCCCTCCTTGATGAGCGCGTCGGTCGCCTCGACGGTCTGCTCCATCGTCCAGGGGTCAACGGGGGCGCCCAGGACTTCGACTCGCCCAGGAAGATCAACCCTTGAACTGGCGTCTTCGTATTTCCATCTAGTCTCTTTAGCAAGCGCCATTTCCGCTGATAACCTCAATCACAGTGAGTAGGATTATTTTCAAATCGAAGAAAATGCCTCGTTTGGCGATATATTCAAGGTCACGACGGACCATCCCGTCGAATCCCGTCGAGTTGCGCTCAGTGACCTGCCACCAGCCGGTGATTCCCGGCTTAACAGCAAGGCGCTGCAGGTCGTAGTCGGTGTACTCCGCAACCTCATTCGGCAGCGGCGGACGAGGCCCAACGACGCTCATCTGACCCAGAAACACGTTGACGAACTGCGGAAACTCGTCGATGGAGTGCTTGCGGATGAATTTTCCGATCCTGGTGACACGGGGGTCCTCCCTCATCTTGAACATGGCGCCGGCGATCTCGTTCTGCTCCTTGAGATCTGCCAGGCGCTCGTCGGCGTCCTTGTACATGGAACGGAACTTCCACATGCGGAAGGTGGACAGGCTGCCATCGCGGTGGGTCTGGCCTACGCGGATCTGGCTGTAGAAGGGGTTGCCCTCGCTCTCTAGGCGGATGGCCGCGGCAAGCACCAGGCTCGGTACGGCGATGACGGCCAGCACGCAGCCGCTGAACACGACGTCAAAGGTGCGCTTGACGGCCCGGTACGCTAGGCGCGAGCGATCCCAGTCCATGATGGATTGCATGGCCCTGTAGCGACCTGCGCCCTCACGCCGGTCCATGGCCTGAGCAATCAGCGCCGCCCCCACGGGCGCATCCGTTGCATATTGAGGTTTATCCGACACGTTCTCTTTCAACACTTCCTCCCCAGATCGGGGATCCTCCCTGTTCTGTGTAGCGTCCGCCAGCAGCTAGGCGATCGCCTTTTTTAGATTGCGCATGACGCGCTGCTCGCTTGAAAGCACGGCAAGGCCAACGCGGGTGGTTACGCGTCGGCCGCACAGATCGAGCTCCAGATAAGCAGTGCTTTTGCGTCTGTTAATGGTTTTGATGAGGCCTTCGTGGCCCAGCAGCGGACCTGCCGTTACTACGACCTGGTCACCGTCTTTTAGGGCCTCGCTCATGGGCACTACGCGGTCTCCCCTATGCGTAAAGCCGCCAATAAGTTGGACCTCTTCTTTTGCCAGCGGCACAAACTGACCGTCCTGGGATAACACCCGGGCAAAGTCGTCCATGCGTAGCAGATACTGTTGCACGGTGCGGGGATCTGCCGTATCGCAGATAAGATAACCGGGAAAGAGTGGCTTGGTCGTATTGACCCATTCTCCATGTACTTTGATTTCGGTTTGAAATTGAGGGTAAAAGAGTTCCTGCATGGCGCTTGCCGGCACCATGCGCTCGATGCGCTCGCGCATTACGTCTTCGCGTCCGTTAATGACCTGGATCACATACCACACGAGCACCACCCCCCTTGCTGTCTTACGTGTGGCTCACGGGGTTTGGGTATGGCTTCGCCAGGGCGCATGTGCGCGAAGGCGCTCCATATTCAAACCCTGAGCCCAGTCAGACAAGCACGTGGCTCTGCCCCACCGTGAACGGTATGTATAAATGCAGTTGCTAGAGACGCGGACGTGTATCGCAAAATGACCGCATCCCCAGCTGGCTGCGTGCGAACCAGTCAAGCGGGAACAAAACTGGACCGCACGCAAACAGCTGAAGGCTGCTGTGGTTCGCCGTAACAACTCATTGAACTGATTCAAGCGAACTTATAAATATCCGCAAAAGCAAGTGAAAAAAGTGCATGGCAATCGATATTGGAGCTCTTGGTTTTTCTAACACCGCCGTTACGGCCGGATGCTGATCGACCCCGTGCTATGTGGCCTGTTAGAGCCGTGAGCACAGCTGAACTCATGTAACATTAGGCATCCTAGCACAAGCTGATAGTGAAACTGATTTGGGTTGTGTCGGACAACATATGCGACAAATCCGTGCTTGGGGGGGTTGTTTGCCTAAGTTGTTCACGTTGACGCAGGTTAATGGGGTGCTGCAACGGGCGCCCGAGTAAATGCAGGCAAACCTCGGCTTTAATACGCAAAAGGATTTGCGTGGTGCTTACGAATAATGTACAAAACTGGGAAATTAATTGCACAACATTTTGCGGGCGTGTGGGCATGGGCGTTGCATTGTGAAGATGCTCATCGCACACTAGGCACGCCCGGCTACAGATTAAACGCATTTTGAGGCGGCTTGTTTGACAACTTTAGGGGTGTAGTTGTCGCAAAATTTGCGACAACTACTGCAGACGGCAAACTTGAACAGGAAAGCAATTTACAAATTTTGCAAAAATGCAGTTCAGGCCGTTAAAAATCATATTCAAAAAAAGGCCACTCAATTGAGTGGCCTTACATTCACGATGGTGGAGACGAGGGGGATCGAACCCCTGACCTCTTGACTGCCAGTCAAGCGCTCTCCCAGCTGAGCTACGCCCCCGTGACGAGGAGATACTATAGGGGAAGTTGACGCGGCGTGCAAGGACTTTTTTGGGTCAGACTCTAAATGTCTCTTGATATAGGTAAGCAATGGCGGTGCCGGTGTGGACTTGGATCGTGGCTGTTGACCTGACGACGTTGCTGATGCCTGTGTCCGCCAACAGGTCCAGGGGGCTGTGGTCTAGCTCCCACTCTAGGCCGTGTTCGCTTACCTCGGTGTTGGGGGCAATGCCGATGATGGAGAACGTCTTGCTCTCGGCGCCCTCAATGGTCCAGGATTCGCCTTCGTGCAGAATGCGAGCTGTGGTCGCGTCCTCGGCAATCCAGACGGGGGCGTCTTTGTAGTTGGCCAGTAAGCCTAGGACGCTTAGGGCCATATCCGGGCGGCCGCCCGTAGCGCAGGTCGCAACCACTTCGGCGCCCGGCCAGCGACGGCGGACGGAATCGAGCGCCAGCGCCAGATCGGTATAGTCCTTGTACGGGTCGTGGCGCTCAACTTCAAAGTCCTCAGCGGCATCAACAAGAGCGCGACCGGCTTCGCTTACCGTATCGGCGTCCCCTACATACACGTCGCAGCTCAGGCGAGCGCCCAGCAGCGCGTCGAGACCGCGGTCCACGGCGACAACGTGGTCGCACTCCCCTACTAGCCTACGCAACAGATCCGCGCTCGCCACCAAGGGCGAGCCGCAAACCACTAATACCTTACAAGCCACAGCTCTCGCCTATCCCTCAAACGCAAGCAGGCGGGCCAGATCCAGCTCCTCGTAGCTGTCGATAAAGATATCGCAGTTGGCGCGCACATCGTCGCGCTTCATGCGGCCGTGCGGGTCATAAATACCTACACGCTTAAAGCCGGCGACCCCAGAACTCCTTAGGCCAAAGACGGCGTCCTCAAACACCCACGCGCGCTCAAACTTGTGCCCGTGGCGCTCTTCTAGGCGGCGCAGCGCCAGCTCGTATACGTCGGGGAACTGTTTGGAGCGTCCTGCCTCGCCCGTCGTGGTAACAAACTCCATGTACGCGTCGAGCCCGGCGCCCGCAAGCGCAGACGTAACCAACTCGGCCGGCGTGGACGTGGCAACGCACAAGGCAATGCCCGCCGCATTCGTCTGCTCCAAAAATGCCAGGAGCCCCTCGCGCGGCGGCACCTTGGAGTACCCATCGATCAGGATGTCGCTCAGCTCGCGATACAGCTCCTCGCCATTCGCTCCAATGCCCCAGGTGTCGTGGTAGGCCTGGCACTCGTCCTCGAGCGACAAATGCTCAAACTGGGCAAAATCGTCGACCGTCACGTCAACTCCGTGGCGGTGCAATAACTCGGGCTGGGCATAGGCCCAAACGGGGGTGCTATTAACCAGCGTGCCGTCGCAATCGAAAATAAAAGCGACATTGGGAGCGGCGGTCTGGGACATAAAAGTACCTTTCGATGTCAAATGGTAAACAACCTGCTAAAAACGTTTTACCAAACGTCAAACCAACAATCAAAAAACCCTTATTGGTAAAACTGTCAAGAGTTTTACCATCGCAATTCTGCCAGTGGTCTAAACATGGCGCTTACCGATTAAACGCCGCCCAAAAACCACTTTCCTTCATAAAAGTAACGTACAGGTGTTATCGTAGTTTCTGCCGAAAGTTCCACCGAGCACGCGAGGTGGAACGAATCATAGAACTATCGCCGTCCCTTCGATTCGTGCAGCCTTGGACCTTTCGCATTTAGTCACCAAGGCAACACGCTGCCGCGTCATGATGGGATCAAACGTGAGCGATACAAAGCTAAAGCCAACGGCTAAAAAGCCCGCAACCCGTAAAGCCGCCCCGCACGCACCGGAGCTCACCAAGGACGATGTCTATCTATTTGGCATCGGCACGTGGGAGCGCAGCTGGGAAAAGATGGGCGCGCACCCCGACACGCAGAACCGTACGCGCGGCTGGCGCTTTTGCGTTTGGGCGCCCGATGTAAAGAGCGTGCATGTCATTGGCGAATTTAACGACTGGGATGAAGAAGCCAACCCGCTGGTGCCCGTGCATACGAGCGCTATTTGGGAAGGCTTTATTCCTGGCGCCGAGCAGGGCCAGCTCTATAAATACCTTATCGAGACCAACGAGGGTGAGAAGCTCTACAAGGCCGATCCGTATGCCTTTAAGGCCGAGTGCCCTCCGGGAACGGCGAGCGTGCTGTGGACCCTCGATGGCTACAAGTGGAACGACGCCGCATGGCTCAAGCACCGTGCCGGCCATAACCACATGTCACAGCCCCTTAACATCTACGAGGTGCATATTGGCTCGTGGAAGCGCCATGGCGACGCACCGCAGGGCGAGCCGGACGAGTACGGCAACTACCCCGGCCCCATGGATCCCTTCCCCGCGCAACGCGGCGAGTTCTACACTTACGACGACCTGTCGGTGGAGCTCGTGGACTACGTGCGCGACATGGGCTACACACATATCGAGGTCATGCCACTTATGGAACATCCCTTCGATGGCTCTTGGGGCTACCAGACGACCGGCTACTATGCCGCCACGTCGCGCTACGGCAACCCGCAGCAGCTCATGCACTTTATCGATGCATGCCACGAGGCAGGCATCGGCGTGATCATGGACTGGGTGCCCGGCGGTTTTTGCGCCGACTCCCACGGCCTTGCCACCTTTAACGGCCACATGCTGTTTGAGCACGAGATTCACCCCAACTGGGGCACGCACAAGTTCGACTTCGCCCGTGGCGAGGTCCGCTCCTTCTTGGTCTCCAACGTACTGTATTGGCTCGAGAACTTCCATGTTGACGGCATTCGCATGGATGGCGTATCCAGCATGCTGTACCTCAACTTTGGCATCGATGATCCCGGCCAAAAGAAGTTCAACAAGTACGGTACCGAGGAGGACCTGGACGCCAGCGCGTTTATCCGTCAGGTCAACTGCGCTGTGGAGGCGCACTTCCCCGACGTGATGATGATGGCCGAGGAGTCCACCGCGTGGCCGCTCGTGACCTACCCGCCGCAGGACGGCGGCCTGGGCTTCCACTACAAGTGGGACATGGGCTGGATGAACGACACCCTGCACTACATGCAGACCGATTTTCCGTGGCGCCCCGGCAACCACGGGCTGCTCACGTTCTCCATCATGTATGCCTTTACCGAGAACTTTATTTGCCCGCTGAGCCACGACGAGGTCGTCCACGGTAAATGCTCGCTGATCGGCCGTATGCCGGGCGACTGGTGGCGTCAGTTTGCCGGCCTGCGCACGCTCGCCTTCTACCAGATGACGCACCCCGGTGCCAAGCTCAACTTTATGGGCAACGAGATCGGCCAGTTTATTGAGTGGCGCTACTACGAGTCCATCCAGTGGTTCCTGACCGAGGAGTACGAGACCCACCGTCATCATCAGGCGTTTATCAAGGCGCTCAACCACCTGTACACCGCCGAGCCCGCCCTGTACGAGCGCGGCTACACCGACGACGGCTTTACCTGGATTGACGCGGACAACTCCAAGCAGTCCATCGTGAGCTTTGTGCGCCAGGGCGAGGACGTCGATGACGATCTGGTGATCCTGATCAACTTTGACCCGGCGAGCTACGAGAGCTTCCGTGTTGGCGTGCCGCGCGAGGGTGACTGGGAGGTCATCTTCGATTCCGACCGTCCCGAGTTTGGCGGCAGCGGCTATGCCGGCAAGGAGCCCTACACCTGCTCGAGCGAGCCCTATCCCTGGAACGGGCAGATGGACTCCATCGAGATTAAGGTGCCCGGCCTGGCAGGCGTAGTGCTTAAGCGCCGCGGCCCCAGCAGCTATAAGCCGCCCGTGGTCGAGGAGCCCAAGGCTGCGCCCAAAAAGCGCACGTCCTCGGTAAAGCCCAAGCCTGCGGCTGCTAAGAAGGCTCCGGCTAAGGCGAAGGCAACCAAGTCTGCCGCCAAGACCACGGCCAAGAAGGCAACCACCAAAAAGGCCGCTACCAAGGCCAAGTCTGCTTCTGTTAAGCCGTCTGCCAAGGATGCGTAACAAAACCGTTACAGCTGTAATTACCCGCCCCGACGAGGCGTAGGATACAAGTCATAACCGTTCCGGGAGAAACATCCCCGGGGGAAAGGAACGTATGAATAAGATCTTCGACAACAAGCAGGAGTTTACCGAGCTCTATCGCGATGCCGTCATGAGCATCAGCGGTAAGAGCGTCGAGGCCGCCAGCGACCTCGACCGCTTTAACGCCCTGGCCAAGCTCGTGGCCGAGAAGGCGCGCACCGTTGCCACCAAGAGTGACGCCCGCGTCACCGCCGAGGGCAAAAAGCGCGTGTACTACTTCTCGATCGAGTTTTTGATCGGCCGCCTGCTCGACAACTACCTGCTCAACTTTGGCGTGCGCGACATGGTCGCCGAGGCGCTCGACGACATGGGCTTTGACCTGTCCGTCATCGAGAACCAGGAGCCCGATCCGGCCCTGGGCAACGGTGGCCTGGGTCGTCTGGCCGCGTGCTTCCTGGATTCCATGGCAGCCGAGGGCATTGCCGGCTACGGCAACGGCATGCGCTACCGCTACGGCCTATTTAAGCAGGAGATCGTCAACGGCAGCCAGGTCGAGGCCACCGACGAGTGGCTCACCCACGGCTATCCTTGGGAAGTCCGTCGTCAGGACAAGGCCGTGACCATTAAGTTTGGCGGCCGCGTCGAGGGCTTTGAGGAGAACGGCCGCACGTTCTACCGCACGGTAGACACACAGGACATCCTGGCCGTCCCCTATGACATCCCCGTTGTGGGCTATGCCGGCGAGACCGTCAACAAGCTGCGCGTCTGGGCTGCCGAGCCGGTCGAGGAGCACTTCGATCTGGAGGCCTTCAACCGCGGCGACTACGCCCTGGCCGACGCCGAGCGCGCCGAGGCCGAGGCCATCAGCGCCATCCTCTACCCCAACGACGCCGGCGAGCACGGCCGTCTGCTGCGCCT
The DNA here is from genome assembly GCF_003464565.1 of Collinsella sp. AF14-35. NCBI lineage: Bacteria > Bacillati > Actinomycetota > Coriobacteriia > Coriobacteriales > Coriobacteriaceae > Collinsella > Collinsella sp. AF14-35. The sequence goes on along the minus strand of NZ_QRZD01000002.1, from coordinate 142,759 downwards.
GAAGCAGGAGTACCTGTTTGTCTCGGCCGGCATCTACAGCCTGCTCGACACCTTTGAGAAGGAGCACGGCGAGAACTGGGAGCTGCTGCCGCAGTTTGTGGCCATCCACACCAACGACACGCACCCCGCCATGTGCGGCCCCGAGCTCATGCGCATCCTCATCGACGAGAAGAAGCTCGAGTGGGACGACGCCTGGAACATCGTGACGCAGGTCGTGAGCTACACCAACCACACCATCCTGCCCGAGGCTCTGGAGAAGTGGCCCATCGGCACGTTCTCCAAGCTCCTCCCCCGCGTGTACCAGATCATCGACGAAATCAGCCGTCGTTGGCACGAGTCGTTCGACACCACGCAGGAGGGCTGGCAGGAGCGTCTGCGCCAGACCGCCATTCTGTGGGACGGCGAGATTCGCATGGCCAACCTGTCCGTGATCTGTAGCCATAGCGTCAACGGCGTGGCAAAGATCCACTCCGACATCATCAAGAACATCGTGCTCAAGGACTTCTATGCCCTGACGCCCGAGAAGTTCAACAACAAGACCAACGGCATCTCGCACCGTCGCTTCTTTGCCGAGGCCAACCCCACCTACGCCAAGCTCGTGACCGAGGCCATTGGCGACGGCTGGCTCAAGGACGCCTTTGAGCTGGAGAAGCTCAAGGAGTTCCAGAACGACACCGAGTTCCTAAAGGCCGTGGGCGCCTCTAAGCGCGCCAACAAGGAGCGCCTGGCCGCCTACGTTAAGGCCGAGACCGGTCTGGTCATTGACCCCAACACCGTCTTTGATGTTCAGGTTAAGCGCTTCCATGCCTACAAGCGCCAGCTCATGAACATCATGAAGGTGATGGATATCTACAACCGTCGCATCGCCAACCCCAACTTCCACGTGACGCCGACGACCTTCATCTTTAGCGGCAAGGCCGCCTCGAGCTACACCTTTGCCAAGGAGACTATCCGCCTGATCAACTCGGTGGCCGAGGTCATCAACAACGACCCGCGCGTCAACGAGGTCATGAAGGTCTGCTTTATCCCCAACTTCCGCGTGAGCAACGCCCAGCTCATCTACCCCGCCGCCGAGATCTCGGAGCAGATCTCCACGGCCGGCAAAGAGGCCTCGGGCACGTCCAACATGAAGCTCATGATGAACGGTGCCATTACGCTGGGTACCCTCGACGGCGCCAACATCGAGATCGCCGACCTGGCCGGCCGCGAGAACGAGACCATCTTTGGCCTGACCGCTCCCGAGGTCGAGCAGCTCTGGGCATCCAACAGCTACTTTGCGTGGGATACGCTCAACAACGATCGCGAGCGCCTGGGCCGTGTGATGGACGAGCTCAAGGACAACACCTTTGCGGGTCTTTCGGGCAACTTCGAGAGCATCTATAACGAGCTCATGAACAACAACGACCCCGACCTGGTCATGGCAGACTTCCGCAGCTACGTGGATGCATGGGAGAAGCTCACCGGCAGCTACGGCGACCAGGAGACCTGGAACCGCAAGGCGCTGCTCAACACCGCCTCGAGCGGCTGGTTCTCGTCCGACCGTACCATTCGCGAGTACCGCGACGAGATCTGGCACGCGTAAAGGCGCGCGAGCTCCCTTTGCCGCACGGCATTACTCGACGGGCGCGACCGAGCGCCGCGCCCGTCGCTAATGGGTTTAGGAACATCGATGACAGAAGGAGAAATCGATGAGTAAGAAAGAATGCATCGCGATGCTCCTCGCAGGAGGACAGGGTAGCCGATTGGGGGCACTCACCCAAAAGATCGCCAAGCCGGCGGTTAGCTTTGGTGGCAAGTTCCGCATTATCGACTTTTCGCTCTCCAACTGCTCCAACTCGGGCATCGACACGGTGGGCGTTCTGACGCAGTACCGTCCCTACCTACTGCATGCCTACGTGGGCTCTGGCGAGGCGTGGGATCTGGACAGCCGCGACGGCGGCGTGTCGATCCTGCCGCCGTACGAGACGCAGACCGGCGGCGCCTGGTATGCGGGCACGGCCGACGCCATTACGCAGAACCTGGACTACATCAAGGCCAACGACCCCAAGTACGTTCTAATTCTTTCGGGCGATCACCTGTATCGCATGGACTACCGTAAGATGCTCAAGACGCACATTGATAACAATGCCGACCTCACGGTGAGCGTTATGCCCGTGCCGTGGGAGGAGGCCAGCCGCTTTGGCATCCTGACCACCGACCCCGAGGACGGCCGCATCACCAAGTTTACCGAGAAGCCCGAGAAGCCCGATTCGAACCTCGCGTCCATGGGCATCTACATCTTCTCGGCCGACGTGCTGATCGAGGCGCTCGAGGAGGACGCTCTGGACCAGCGCTCGAGCCACGACTTTGGCAAGGACATCATCCCCAAGCTGCTCGGTGAGAACAAGCGCCTGTACAGCTACGAGTTCCACGGCTTTTGGAAGGACGTCGGCACCATCGCCAGCTTCCACGAGACCTCGATGGACCTGCTGGGCAACAACCCCGAGTTCGATCTGTTCGACAAGAACTTCCCCATCATGTCCAACATCACCACGCGTCCGCCGCACTACATTGGACCGGACGGCCGCCTGGACGACTGCCTGGTCTCCAACGGGTGCAAGATCTACGGCACCGCTCGCCACTCGATCCTTTCGACCGATGTCATCATCGAGGAGCGCGCCGTGGTCGAGGACTCCGTGCTGCTGCCGGGTGCGCACGTTAAGAGCGGCGCGCACATCTGCCGCGCTATTTTGGGCGAGAACTCCACGGTCGAAGAGGGCGTGAAGCTCGGCTCTGTCGATACCACCAAGGATACGGCCGTCGTTGGAAATGACGTCGTTATCGGGAAGGGGGAATGATCCGATGATCAATCGCAAGGCCATCGGTTACATCACCGCTAACTACTCTTCGACCTACGGCAGCGTCCTGCTCAAGGACCGCCCCATCGCGTCCGTTCCGTTTTTGGGCCGCTACCGCCTGATCGACTTCCCGCTGTCCAACATGATGAATGCCGGCATCAAGACCGTCGGCGTCGTCATGCCGGGTAACTACCGCTCGCTGATCGACCACGTGGGCTCGGGTAAGGACTGGGGCCTGGACCGCAAGAAGGGCGGCCTGTTCATGGTGCCCGGCAACGCGTATGGCACCACCAAGGGCGGCATGCGCTTCCTGCTGCGCGACATCATCTCCAACAAGACGCTGTTCCAGCGCTCAGAGAATCCCTATGTCGTGATGATGGGCACCAACATCATCTTTAACATGGACCTCAACACCATCATCGAGGCGCACGAGAACTCCGGCGCCCAAATGACCGTGGTGTACTGCAAGGCCACGCGCAATGTCGAGGACGAGACCAAACTCGAGATTAACGAGAACGGCCGCCTGACGGGCGTGAGCGCCGGCGTCGCGTACGGCGACAACGCCTCCATGGACTGCTGCATCGTCAACCGCGAGACGCTGCTCGAGATCATCGACCATTACCAGGCCGCCGACTATCTGGACCTGCTCGAGGCACTCCAGGGCGACTTTGGCAACATCGACGTGTGCAGCTACGAGTACAAGGGCGAGGTCGTGGGCGTGTTTAGCGAAAAGTCGCTGTATCGCCGTAGCATGGACCTGCTCGACCAGACCGTGGCCGACCAGCTCTTTGACCCCGAGCGCCCGATCCTGACTAAGGCTCACGACGTGCCGCCTTCGCGCTATGCGACCGGCAGCCACGCGTGCAACTCGATCATCTCGGCCGGCTGCATCATCAAGGGCACCGTGCGCAACTCGATCCTGTCGCGCGGCGTCGTGGTCGAGGAAGGTGCGTCGGTCACCAATTCGATCATCAACCAGAGCTGCATCATCAAGAGCGGCGCCCGCGTTGAGAACGCCATTCTGGACAAAAACAACGTGGTTCCCACCAACACCGAGCTTCGCGGCACGCCCGAGAACATCCTGGTGCTGGGCAAGGCTCCGTTAACTTCCGACACCACCATCGTACGTTAACGTTGGCACCGCAACATCGCTCGTAACATGTAGAATAGCCGCCCGGTTTGTGCCAGGCGGCTATTCTCGAATTGCAACATGGGAGACAATATGGCAGATTCCAGCAAAAAGATGCAGATCGTGTTTGCCTCGGCCGAGTGCGCACCGTTTGTGAAGACCGGTGGCCTGGGCGACGTGGCGGGCTCGCTGCCTGCGGCGCTCGTGCGCGCCGGCGCCGAGGTCATCGTCATGGTGCCCAAGTACGCCACCATCAAGGACGAGTACAAGGCGCAGATGGAGCACTTCTCCGACTTTTACGTGAGCCTGGGCTGGCGCAATGAGTACTGCGGGCTCGAGAAGCTCGAGCACGACGGCGTCACCTATATGTTCATCGATAACGAGCGCTACTTTGCGCGCGACTATCCGTACGGCTTCTTTGATGACGGCGAGCGCTTTGCATTCTTCTCCAAGGCCATCACCGAGAGTCTGCAGCACCTGCCGGCCGGTTTTGAGTGTGACATCCTGCACTGCAATGACTGGCAGACGGCACTGGCGCCCGTGTTCTTGCGCGAGTTCTACCAGGGCCTTCCGCTGTACGACCGCGTCAAGACCGTGTTCTCGATCCACAACGTGGCGTTCCAGGGCCAGTTTAGCGACACCGTGATGGAGGACATCCTGGGTGTGGCGCATATTCCCGCTGCCGCCTCGCAGCTGCGTTGCGACGCCTGCAGCGTCAACTATATGCTGGGCGCGCTTCGCTATGCCGACGCCATCACCACGGTGAGCCCCACCTATGCCAACGAGATCCAGACGCCCGAGTTTGGCGAGGGCCTGGACGGCGTGCTGCGCGAGCGCTCCTATGCGCTGCAGGGCATTTTGAACGGCATTGACGTGGCGGGCTTTGACCCGGCGACCGACAAGCGCATTGCCGCCAACTACACGGTTGATGACCGTTCCGGCAAGGCCGTGTGCAAGGCAAAGCTGCAGGAGGAACTGGGGCTCGAGGTGCGCGACGACCGCCCGCTCATGGTGATGGTCACGCGCTTGACGCGCCAGAAGGGCATGGACCTGGTTATGTACGCGCTCGACCGCATCCTGGCCGGCGGCGTTCAGGTGGCCGTGCTGGGCACCGGCGACCGCGACTACGAGGACGGCCTGCGCTACTTCCAGGACAAGTACCCCGGCACCATGGCCGCACGTATCGAGTTCGATCCGGCGCTGTCGCAGCGTATGTATGCCGCAGCCGACATGTTCCTGATGCCTTCGAAGTTTGAGCCCTGCGGCCTGTCGCAGATCATCGCCATGCGCTACGGCACCCTGCCGATTGTTCGCGAGACTGGCGGTCTGAAGGACACGGTGATTCCGTATAACGAGTTTACCGGCGAGGGCACGGGCTTCTCGTTTAGTAACTTTAACGGCGACGAGATGGGCGACGCCGTGTTCCGTGCGGCACGCCTGTTCTGGGATAACCGCGATGCCTGGAACCAGCTGGTCACGCAGGCCATGAGCCAGGACTTTAGCTGGACGCGCTCGGCCGACAAGTATCTGGACCTGTACTTCTTTATGCACCCGGAGATTGAGAGGCCGGCAGCTGTTGTCGACGAGTCTGAGGCTGTTGCTGAGCCGGTGGCCGCTGAGGAGCCCAAGGCCGAAGAGAAGCCGGTTGAGGCTGAGCCAGCAAAGGCCGAGCCTGAGGTGAAGGCTGAGGTTGCTCACAAGGCAGAGGTCGAGGTCAAGCCTGCTGTAAAGCCCGTAGCTAAGAAGACCGCGACCCGCAAGACGACGGCTAAGAAGACCACGACCACGAAGACCGCTGCGAGCAAGGCCACCGCTGCCAAGGCAACTACTGCCAAGGCAACGACCACGCGCAAGCGCACGACCGCCGCTGCCAAGAAGGCCGCCGAGGTCGAGGCCGCTCCTGAGGTAAAGGCCGAGGTCGCAGAGGTCAAGCCGTCCGCCAAGGCTCCGGCAAAGACCGCTGCCAAGAAGACGACCACGACCGCCAAGAAGGCAACAGCTGCCAAGAAGACCACGGCAACGAAGTCGACGGCCGCCAAGGCTACTGTGACAAAGGCCGCTCCGAAGGCTGCCGCAAAGCCCGCCGTCAAGGTCGAGGAGACAGCCGCCGAGCCCAAGGCCGAGGCAGCTGTCGAGGCCAAGCCGACCGCCAAGACCACCACGCGCAAGCGCGCAACGACGACGGCCAAGAAGTCCACGGCAAAGGCCGCAACTCCCAAGGCAGAGGCTAAGGCCGAGGCCAAGCCTGCAGTAAAGGCCAAGCCGGCACCAAAGGCCGCTGAGGTCAAGACCGCTCCGAAGGCTACGGCAAAGGCCGAGCCCGCCAAGAAGGCCCCGGTCTCCCCCGTCGTCGCGACCGAGGAAAAGGCTCCGACCAAGAAGACCTCCGTCCGCAAGGCAACGGCCACCCGCAAGCGTCGCTAGCCCACAGACGATCCAAAACCTCATCAAACCCTAAGCAAGGGGCGCTCCAACCGGGCGCCCCTTCTCTGTAGGTATTGGTAAAACGATTTTCTAGGACAACCGTTCGCCGATGGTAAACGGATGTTGTTTATACAGCCTGTGTACAAAAGATATACTTACAACTTGTGCGTAAAGCCATGGCCCGCAGGCCGTGATTCTATTGAACTGGACCGTATTATGAGATTGATTCACAACAGCCGTCTGCCGCAGTTTCGCACTCCGTTTGGCGCTGTGACCACAGGAACTACCCTTTCGCTCTCCGTGATTTTGGAGGATGCCGATCCCAACCAGGCAACGCTTACGTTGCGTACCTGGGTAGATGAGATCGGTGAGTCTCTGTATCCCATGACGCACGAGGGCGACGGCATATTTACCGTAGAGCTTGAGTGCACCGAGCCCTGTCTTATCTGGTACAGCTTTATCTGCAATATCGAGGGCCAGCCCGAGGTTCGCCTGGGCGCGCCGCAAGGCCGCACCGGTGGCGAGGGCGTAACTTACGGCTACGCCGAGGTTCCGTCCTTCCAGATTACCGTCTATAAGCACCGCGAAGTGCGTCCCGAGTGGTACGAGCGTGGCATGGTCTACCAGATCTTCCCCGATCGCTACGCCCGTGACGAAAACTGGCGCGAGCGCACGCTGGCCGAGGTCGAAAAACCGCGCAACGGAATCCAGCGCCGTATGGTCGAGGACTGGAACGAGCCGCCCGTGTACGAGCGCGCCGAAGACGGCTCCATCAAGACCTGGGACTTCTACGGCGGCTCGCTCAAGGGCATCCAGGAAGACCTGCCCCGCATCGCCGAGTTGGGATTTACAGCTATCTACCTCAACCCCATTTTTGAAGCCGCGAGTAACCACCGCTACGACACCGCCGATTACACCAAGATCGATCCGATTCTGGGCACCGAGCAGGACTTTACCGAACTGTGTCAGGCGGCCGAAAAGCTGGGCATTTCCATCATTCTCGACGGTGTGTTCAACCACACGGGCGACGATTCGATCTATTTCAACCGCTATGGCAACTACCCCGGCGTGGGCGCGTGGCAGAGCAAGGATTCGCCGTGGCGCGATGCGTTTTACTTCCATGAGGACGGTTCGTATGACTGCTGGTGGGGCGTGGGCAACATGCCTGCCATCAATGAGAGCTCCGAGCTGGTACGCGAGCGGCTCCTGGGCAAGGACGGCGTGATCCGTAAATGGCTACGTGCCGGCGCTCATGGCTGGCGCCTGGACGTCGCTGACGAGCTTTCGGACGATTTCCTGACCGAGATCAAGAAGGCAGTACTTGCCGAAAAGCCTGACGCACTGTTGCTCGGCGAAGTCTGGGAAGATGCCTCCAACAAGATCAGCTATGGTCATTTGCGCCGCTACCTGCAAGGCTCCGAGCTCGACTCGGCCATGGATTACCCCTTCCGCGACATAGTCATCGGCTTTTTGATGGGCTACAAAAACGCTTACCAAGCTGCTGAAGATATCGAGACCCTCCGCGAGAACTACCCGAGCGAGGCATTGTCCTGCGCGCTCAACCTGCTGTCGAGCCACGATCGCCCGCGTATCATCTCGGTGCTCGGCGGCGGCCCCGACGAGTCGCAGCTGCCCGAGTGTGAACGCAGCAAATGGCGCCTGGACGAGAACTCGATGGGCCTGGCCAAGAGCCGTTTTTGGCTCGCCACGCTCATGCAGATGTCTTTCCCCGGCGTGCCTTCGATCTACTACGGCGACGAATACGGCCTGGAGGGTCTAACCGATCCGGGCAACCGCCGCACCCTGCCGACCAAGGACCAACTGCACGACTTCGACACACTGGCTATTGTCAAAAACGCCTCCGCCGTACGCCGCGCACTGCCGTTTATGATCGACGGCGAGATCAAGGCCTTCGCGCTCAACGACGAGGTGCTGGCATACAACCGCACGGGAAAGGATGGCGAGTCCGCGACGGTTATCATCAACCGTAGTCTGCGCAATTCGCACCGCGTGACGATTCCGGCGCTCGACGAATGCGCGAGTGACGTGATCAGCGGTCACGAGTGCGAGAACCACAACGGCACGGTCACGCTCGATTTGTATCCGCTGGGCTCGTCGATCATCTATCACCATGCCGAGCAGCGCTTGCAGGAGCCGCTCGATCACGGCGCGGGCGTTGTGTGCCATATCACCTCGGTACCGACCGATGACGGCAAGCCCGGCACGATCGGCGCACCCACGCGTCGCTTTATCGACCATCTGTCCGCTATGGGCATGCGCTACTGGCAGGTCCTGCCTGTCAACCCAACGGACTTCTTCCGCTCCCCTTACGCCGGGCCTTCGGCCTTTGCGGGCAATATTGACCTGCTGCCCGAGAGCCAAGAGGAGCTGGCGGCCGACTTTGAGACTTGGAAGGCCCGTGGCGGCGAAGATGCCGATCCGCTCTACACCGCGTTTAAACATCGCAACGCCGATTGGCTCGAGAAATACTGCGTCTACATGGCCGTTAAGAAGTACTTTAAGGGCGAGTCGCGCCACGATTGGCCGACGGATGTCGCGCGCTACAACGAGCACCTGATTGACGACAAGCGTTTCCACGACGAGGCAGAGCTGCAGGCGTACATGCAGTACCGCTTTGACCTAGCCTGGTGCGAGCTCATGAACTACGCGCACAAGAAGGGCATCGAGGTCATCGGCGATATCCCGATGTATGTCTCGGACGATTCGGCCGACGCGTGGAGCGAGCCCGAGAACTTCTGGCTGTCCGATACCGGCAAGGCAATCGAGATCTCCGGTGCGCCACCCGACAACTTTGCACCCGAGGGTCAGGTGTGGGGCAACCCGACGTTCCGCTGGGACCACATGAAGCAGAACGGCTATAGCTGGTGGATGGATCGCCTGCGTCGCGCGTTCTCGCTCTACGACCGCGTGCGTCTGGATCACTTCCTGGGATTCCACAGCTACTTTAGCATTCCCGCCGGCAAGGCCTGCGCCGACGGCCGCTGGCTGGCGGGTCCGGGCAAGGACCTGTTCCAGACCGCCTATGACGAGCTGGGGCCGCTCAACTTTATCGCCGAGGACCTGGGCTACCTGACGCCCGGCGTTCGCGCCATGGCTTCGACTTGCGGCTTCCCCGGTATGGACGTACTGGAGTTTAGCGATTACGACGTTCGTTGCGGCGTGCACCCTACGCCCGGCAAGATCCTGTACACATCGACGCATGACACGTCGACGCTCGCGGGTTGGTGCACGCGCTCCTTTGCGGGCGGCGACGAGCCGAGCGGTGTTGAGGTGGCAGCCAAGCTGATGAGCGACGCGCTGACAAGCGACGCTCCCCTGGTGATGATGCCGCTGCAGGACGTGCTGGGGCTTGGCGACGACACGCGCATGAACGTACCGGGCGTGGCCACGGGCAACTGGACCTGGCAGGCTGACGAGGCCGACGTTGCGGCCGCTGAGGGCAAAACCGCACAGCTCCTGCGCAACACGCATAGATTCTGGGGCGAAGCGTGATAAAACGCCCGATATAGGGTACAGTTACAGACGTTTGAATTTATGCGGGCAGAGTGATCTGCCCGCTTTGTGCTGAAAAGGAAGTATTATGGCGCGCTACGATTACAAGTGCTCGAGCTGCGGCAACGTGTTTGAGGTTGAGCATCCCATGTCCGAGAGTCCCGAGGTCGTGTGCCCCAGCTGCGGCGCTCCGGCATCCAAGACGTTCTCGGCCAGCGGCATCAAGTTCGACGGCAGCGGTTTCTACAACACCGACCAGCGCAGCGGCGGCTCCAGCACCAGCGCCACCAGCGGCTGCTGCGCCAACTGCCCGCACAGCCACTAGAAACCAATCAGCCCCGCGCCAACACCAATCGCGGGGCTGATTCTTTAGCTGCCCAGGTTTCCTTATGAGTTGCGGTGAAATAAGGACTGTTTGGCGGGCAGAAGCCGCTATTCAATCCCTATTTCACCGCAACTTAGTCGTTACTTGTGGACCAGGCGGGCGCAGAAGTGGCCGTCGTAGGAGTCGGCGTTTACCGGCACGCTTTGGAAGAGGCCTCGATCATTCTGGCGTACGGATACGAGCTTCTTGGCCTGATCGAACTCGGGGAGTTGCAGAATCTGCGCCTCGGAGAGCGGCTCCAAGCTAAAGTCCGCACCCTCGGGCGACGCCAAGAACGCGTCCACAACCTGCGTGTTCTCCTCATCAAAGACCGAGCACGTCGCATAGATGAGCTCGCCGCCGGCAGCCACGCGCGCAGCGGCTTCCTTGAGCATCGTCAGCTGCAGCTTGGGTAGCTCAACCGTCACATCCTTTTCGGTCAGGCGCCACGGGATCTCGGGATGACGACGCATGGTTCCGGTGCCAGAGCACGGCGCATCGATAAAGACTGTGTCGAACTTAACCGGCTCGCCAAGCATGGCATCAAACGATGTGAGCACCTCATTAAGCTCGCAGGCATCACCCGAAACCGTACGAACGCCCTGAATACCGGCCTTATGCAGGCGAGCGAGATTAAGATCGCACTTGCGATCATGCAAATCGAGCGCCGTATGCTGACGCTCATAGCCCGTACGCTTGGCCTGGCACATCATCACATAGGTCTTGGTGCCACGACCGGCACCAATCTCAAGGCAGCTACCGGGGCGCGTGGCAGCTGTTGCGATAAGTTGCGCGTTGAGATCAGATGCCACCGCGGCAGCACGTTCAAACGCACCCGAAGCAACGGTAACCTGGGCATCAACCGGGGCATGGCAACCCGGGAACACGGGTGCCACAAGCTGCGAGATATACGGATCGGGCTTGGACGCAAAGGCGTTCTCATGTAGGGCCAGCGGCGCGGGGGCCAGATTGCCGGCAAAGTTAAGCGCACCCTCTGGCGTGTCAAACGACGCCATAATGCGAGCGCACAGCCAGCGAGGAAGACCCATCAGACGCGACAGACGAACCAAGCGTCGCTCAGACTCATCCACATCGGACGCAGTAGCAAAGTCCTCAACATTGTCTGAAACCTTATGGAGTACAGCATTGGCCAAGCCAGCGGCGGACTTAGCACCGCAGCGAACCAGCCCAACTCCCTGACTTACGGCAACGCGGCCAGGCGTATGCAGGTAGAGCATCTCGAAGGCCGAGATACGAAGCGCCATGCGAACACGCGGCGCAACCTTTTTAGGCTTATCGAGAAACTGATCGAGCAGTTCGTCCAAAATACCTTGCGTGGCGGCCACACCCAGCGCCAAGCGGGCAGCAAAAGCGGAATCGCGCTGGTCAATAGCCTTGGCCGATGCGCGAGAGGACAGCACGTCGCGCGCATACATGCCGCGGCGATCGGCCTCCATCAACACATCGAGCGCAAGCTTGCGCGCGGGAGACAGCTTGCTCATGACAAAACACCCCAGATAAGATCGGCACCCTGCAGGCCAGCAGCCCAAGCAGAAGCGGCCATAGCACGCTTGCCATCAGGCTTAACCTCGAGCAACTCAACCGAGCCATCGGAAAGGCCAAGGTAAACACGCTTAGCCTGAACGAGAACCTGACCCTCGCCAAGCGACACATCAGCCGCCGCAGCATCGAGCACACGCACGGTCTTGCCGGCAATCACGCAACGAGCAGGCGCGGTATCGGACGAGGCCAGCACATGACGCACGCAATCAAGCGCCGCCATGTGCGGATCCAAGCGCATCTCCTGCTTAGAAATCTTGGCAGCATGGGTAACGAGCGCCTCGTCCTGTTCGATCCACACGGCGGTGCCATCGGCAAGAGAAGGAAGCGTATCGGCAAGCAGTTTGCCGCCGAGCTCAGCGAGCTCCATAGTCAGCGCCTCGGCATGCTTACCGGCAACCGAGATCGAGGCCTGCGCACAATAGGCGCCGGTATCCACGCCATGCCCAATGCGCATAATAGAAACGCCAGCAATCTCATCACCAGCAAGAATGGCACGCTGAATAGGAGCAGCCCCACGCCAACGAGGCAGCAGCGAAGCATGAACATTCACAATACCAAGCGGCGACATATGCAGCACCTCATCGGGCAAAATGCAACCATAGGCTGCCACACAGAAAATATCAGCCTGGGCAGCCTGGAGCACCTCAACAACCTCAGGCGTCATACGATTAGCCTCAACAACCGGCAACCCCAGCTCAAGCGCCTTGGCCTTAATAGGAGACGGCTCCAACTTTTTACCACGCCCACGAACAGCATCGGGACGAGTAATAACAAGCGCAATCTCGTTCCCAGCCTCAACAAGCGAAGTCAGCGAAGGCACAGCAAAATCAGGCGTACCCATAAACACAATACGCATAAAGAACGTCTCCCCTCAAGCAAAGCCGAGACGGCTACAAACAACAGCGGAAAGCCAAGTACCCAGCCCATCCGCAATAACAATTCAACAAGAACAAATATACCCAAAACCAAAGAAAGAGCCGCAATAAAAGCAGCTCTTCCAACAAAGCAATTATCAGCGAAGACGCCTATCCCTGACCCAACGGCACCCGGGCGAGACAAGCAGCGTCAACGTAGTCCCCGGGGCGCCCACCTATATCGTCCCGCGCGCAGTTTCGCAGCGCAGCGAGAATGTTTGAGCACGGGATGATATAGGCGGCGCCCCGGGGACGGACAAACCTACTCCGTCTCGCCCGGTCGAGCGCCGCGGGCCAGGGCGTCCTGGTACTCCTTGACTGCCTTGATCCTCTGCATCGGCTTGAGTCGCTCAAACATGGTGTTGCCGTGCAGGTGATCGATCTCGTGCTGCAGGCACACGCAGAACAGGTCGCCCGAGGCCTCATAGCGAATCAGGTTGGCGTCCAGGTCATACGCCTCGACGACGACATGGTCCGGACGCTCGATCTCGCAGCTAATGCCGGGGATGGACAGGCAGCCCTCGCTAAACGGCACCAGATGATCGCTCTGCTCCACGATAACGGGGTTAATGAGCACGTACGGGTCGTAGTCGTTCTTGTCGCTGTAGTCGCAGTCGATGGTGACGAGCTGAATAAGCTCGCCGACCTGCGGGGCAGCCAGGCCGCAGCCGCCGTTCGCGAACATCATCTTCTTCATCTTCTCGGCTAGCGCCTCGATTGCCGGGGTGATCTCCTCGATGACGGCGCACTCCTGGCGCAGACGAGGGTCGGGCGACAGTACGATTCCGTTGGCTTCCATGGCCATCCTTTCGGGTTGTTACATCAAATCATAGGCGTCGACGTCAACGCTCACGCTCACGCCGCGCACGGAGCCCACCTCTATGAGGCAGGCGTCGATATCATCAGAGACATGGTACCCCACGGGCGACTTCACAAGCAGGTGGAAGCGATAACGGTCCTTGGCTCTCTCGATTACACACGAAGCCGGACCAAGCACCTGCGGCACGGCGCTCCCCGCCCGCAAAAAGTCAGGCGCGGCGGCATGCCAGCGACGCTTAAGGAGTTTCGCGATGCGCCCGATATAGTCTCGCGCGTCATCCGCGTTCGTCGACCATACCAAGATGTTGGCCAGGCGCACGAACGGCGGGTACAGCGCGTCGCGGCGCTGGTCCAGATCGTAGTCGGTAAAGATCGAGCGGTCGTGCTCAGCGACGGCGCGAATGACCGGGTCCTCGGGCAGGTAGGTCTGGATGATAACCTCACCGGGGCGATCTCCGCGTCCGGCACGGCCCGCGACCTGCTCCAGCAAATCGTAGGCGCGCTCCCCCGCTCTAAAATCGGGCAGCTTGAGGGCAAAGTCGGCATTGACCACGCCCACAAGCGTGACCTCGGGAAAGTCGAGGCCCTTGGCGATCATCTGGGTACCCAGCAGCACCGCGCAATCGGCGGCATCGAACTGCTCGAGCAGCTTTTTGTGCGCGTCCTTGCCGCGCGTGGAATCGGCGTCCATGCGAATAATGGCGACATCCTCGGGCAGCATCTGGTGCAGCGCATCCTCGATCTGCTGCGTGCCCAGGCCCATTTTTGCCAGATAGCGGCTGCCGCATTTGGGACAGCGGCTCGTGGGGGCCGGATAGGGCTGCACGCGCCAAGAAGAGCCGCAGGTGTGGCACTGCAGTGTGTGCGTGCGCTCATGATACGTGAGCGCCGTGGAACAGTGGTTGCAGGTGGGGACGCAACCGCACTCGCGGCACATCAGAAACGGCGCAAACCCGCGGCGGTTGTGCAGCAACACGGCCTTTTCGCGGCGCTCGACCACACGCTCCAGGCCTTCCATCAGCGGTTTAGAGAACATGGAGCGACTGCCGTGCGCGAACTCGCGGCGTAGGTCGGCAATGCGGACTGTGGGCAACACGGCGTGTCCCGGGCGCTCGGGCATCTCGACACGCGTCCAGGTGGCTCCGTTGTACGTGCCGCGGCGGCAGCGGTCGAGGGCCTCGGCAGAAGGGGTGGCCGAACCCAACACGAGCGGGCAGCGATACCGACGCGCCATCTCGGCCGCCACCTCGCGCGCATGGTAGCGCGGACTGGAGCCCTGCTTATAGCTGGTCTCGTGCTCCTCGTCGATGATGATAAGACCCAAGTCGCTGAGCGGGCAAAAGAGTGCCGAGCGGGCGCCCACGACCACACGCGCGGCACCGCTGGCGACCATATCCCACTGGTCCAGGCGCTCGCCAGCAGAAAGTCGCGAATGGAACACGGCAACCGTCTCGCCAAAGCGCGAACGGAAGCGGCCGACGGTCTGGGCCGTCAGCGAGATCTCGGGTACGAGCACGCAGGCCGAACGGCCGGCCGCCAGCACGCGCTCAATCGCCGAGAGGTAGACCTCGGTTTTGCCGGAACCGGTGACGCCATCGACAAGGACCACGTCGCCGTGGGCGTCAAGGCGGGCGCGCTCAATCTGCGCGAGGGCCTGCTGCTGGCCGTTGGTGAGTGCCACCGGGGCCTTCCCGCTCGCCGAGGACAGCGTGGTCTGCTCGCTGCAGCCACGCCACGCACGGCGTTCCTCCACCACCACGACGCCGCGTTTTTCGAGCGCCTTGATGGTCGCCGACATGCTGTTGTAGAGCAGGTTGAGATCGCGCGTCGTGACCGGTCCGCACTGGAGTGCCTCGATGAGCTGACGCTGACGGACCGCGGTCTTGGGCGGCGTGTAGTCGAAACCCTCGGGTGTGAGCATGACCCAGCGGTTTTGGATGGGTTTGACGGCGGGGCGCTCAACGGTCCACACGCCGTCATCGCCCTTGACCACGCGCGGGCTGCCGCCCGGAGGCAAGAACAGGCGCAGGCACTCGGAAAGCGTCGCGACGTACTCGCGGCTCATCCAACGTGCGATACGGGCGGCCTCGGCGGTAAAGAGCGGCTTGCTGAGGATAGCCTCGATAGGCTTGACGCGTGCGGGATCGAGGGCGTCGTTACCTTGCAGATCGGCCAGCTCGGGCGCGATATCGACGATATAGCCTGCGGCGGCACGGTTGCCAAAATGAACTAGGACGGTGGAGCCGATCTGGGCATCGTTGGCAAGGGACTGCGGAATGCCGTAGGCAAATGGCTCGGAGAGCGCACGGGTCGGGATGTCGAGGACTACGCTCGCGTAGGCGACGACGGGTTCGGGCGCAGGCCCGGGCTTGGCCGAGGCAGCAGCGGATGCCGGCGCCGCCGGAGTCTCCTCCGGTTCCGGCGAACCAAACAGTGACAGTTGCTCGGCCATGGCCCCAGCACCTCCTATCCCATACGTCTACAGAAACAAGAGCCCCGCTCGGGTGAACGGGGCTCGGATACATGCGTTTACGCGTCTACTAAAGCGCCATCGTGCGGGCGCGGTCGATGCGTGCCAGGCAGTCGTCGCGGCCGACGAGCGCCATGGTCTCGCCCAGCGGGGGGCTCACTATGTTGCCGCAGACGGCGACGCGCACGGCCTGGAACACAACGCGCTTCTTGAGGTCCATCTGCTCGGGCAGCGGCTCAAGCGCAGCGTCGATGGCCTCGGCGGTCCACTCGTCCACGCCCTCGAGCGCAGCCTTGGCGGCGTCCAGAATGGCACCCATGCCCTCCTTGGCCAGGCCCTTGTTGACGGATTTCTCGTCATACTCGAGCGTCTCGGCCGTAGCAAAGATGGGAGCGGCGACGGTCACGGCGTCGGCCGGCATCTTGGTGCGCGGCTTGACGATGGCGGCAAGCGCGTCGATCCAGTCCTCGCCGTACTCGACGTTGCCCTCGATGAGACCCGCCTCGTGCAGCTCGGGGACCATGATCTCGTCGGCAAACTGGGCATCGGACATGCCGTTGATGTACTCGGCGTTGACCCAGTCGAGTTTCTTGGGGTCGAAGGTCGCCGGGTTCTTGGAGATGCGGTCGAGCGAGAACTTGCTGGCCAGGACATCGCGCGGGATGATCGTGGTCTCGCCGTCGAGCGACCAGCCGAGCAGCGCCAGGTAGTTGACGAAGGCGTCGGACAGGTAACCGGCGTCGCGGTACTCCTCCACCGAGGTGGCGCCGTGGCGCTTGGAGAGCTTCTTGCCGTCGGCACCCAAGATCATGGAGATGTGGGCGAACGTAGGCACGGGCGCGCCGAGGGCCTCGTAGACCATGACCTGGCGCGGGGTGTTGGAAAGATGGTCGTCGCCGCGGATGACGTGGGTAATCTTCATCATGGCGTCATCGACGACGGTCGCGAAGTTATACGTGGGCGTACCATCGGAGCGGAAGATGACGAAGTCGTCGAGCTCCTTGGCGTCGAAGGTCACCTCGCCGTGGACGGCGTCGTGGATGACGACATCGCCGCGGTCCTCGGGCACCTTGATGCGCAGGACGTAGGGCTCGCCGGCCTCGATGCGGCGGCGTGCCTCCTCGGGATCGAGATCGCGGCAGCGGCGCTGGTAGCCCTGGAAGGGGTCCTTGCGCTCCTGCGCGGCCTTGCGATCGGCGTCGAGCTGCTCCTTGGTGCAGAAGCAGGGATAGGCCTTGCCCTCGTCCCAGAGCTTCTGGGCGGCCTGCTTGTACAGGTCCAGGCGCTCGGTCTGGGCGTAAGGGCCATAGTCGCCGCCCACCTCGGGGCCCTCGTCCCAGTCCAAGCCCAGCCAACGCATGGCGCGCAGAATGATCTGCGTGTTCTCGTCGGTGGAACGGGTGGGGTCGGTGTCGTCGATGCGCAGGATGAACGTGCCGCCGTTTGCGCGGGCGAAAGCCCAGTTATAGATAGCGGTGCGGGCGCCGCCGATGTGCAGCTTGCCCGTCGGTGAGGGTGCAAAGCGGACGCGAACGTCTGATGCCATGGAAATCTCCTCGATTGCAGGATGGATGTCTAACCGCATCAGTATAAAGCAACAAAGCAACCTCCGCACAAAGGGCACCGACCCACTCATTGGGGACAGACTTAAATGATCAGTCTTTGGGCAACCTGTCGGCACTTAGGTAAGGCTGGTCATTTAAGTCTGTCCCCAATGAGTAGGTGCGGAAAGGGTGTGAATGTTTGATTTACGCGCTATGATGTGCCCTTGCATAGAGAGCCCGGCGGAATGGCAACGGTCGCCGGGACACGTTTTTGAAAGGACAATCATGTCAGAAGAACTTCGTTCCATTCCACCCCAACACGGGTCCTTTGTTTTTACGTCGGAGTCGGTGACCGAAGGTCATCCCGATAAGATCGCTGACCAGATCAGTGACGCCGTCCTCGACGCAATCCTCGCCAAAGAAATAGAGCTCCAGGAGCAGGGCTACATCGCCCCCAACGGCGTGCCTGCCAACGTGGAGAACGTCCGCTGCGCCTGCGAGACCCTCGTGACCACCGGCACCGTCATCGTCGCCGGCGAGATTCGCACCCAGGCCTACGTCGACGTACAGGAAATCGCCCGCGGCGTCATCCGCCGCATTGGCTACAACCGCGCCAAGTTCGGTTTTGACTGCGACACCTGCGGCGTTATGAGCCTCATCCACGAGCAGTCGCCCGATATCGCCCAGGGCGTTGACGAGTCCTTCGAGACCCAGACCGGCGCTACCACCGACCCGATCGACCTGATCGGCGCCGGCGACCAGGGCATGATGTTCGGTTATGCCTCCAACGAGACCAAGACCCTCATGCCCATGCCGCACTACCTGGCAAGCCGCCTGGCCGAGCGCCTGGCTGCCGTGCGCCATGACGGAACCCTGCCCTACCTGCGCCCCGACGGCAAGACCCAGGTCACGGTGCGCTACGAGGAAGGTAAGCCCGTGGAGGTCACGACCATCGTCATCTCCACGCAGCACGCCGCCGAGATTGAGGACATGGGCAAGATCAAGGCCGACCTCATCGAACACGTCATCACCCCGGTCATGGCCGCCGAGAACATGCCGTGGGACAACGCGGACATCTACGTGAACCCCACCGGTCGCTTTGTCGTGGGCGGCCCCATGGGCGACACGGGCCTCACCGGCCGCAAGATCATCGTCGACACCTACGGCGGCTACGGCCGTCACGGCGGCGGCGCCTTTAGCGGCAAGGACTGCACCAAGGTTGACCGCTCCGCCGCGTATGCCGCGCGCTGGGTCGCCAAGAACGTGGTCGCCGCCGGTCTGGCCGACCGCTGCGAAGTCGAGCTTGCCTACGCCATCGGCGTTTCCAAGCCCCTCTCAATCATGGTCGACACCTTCGGTACCGCGCATGTTGCCGAGGACAAGATCGTCGAGGCCGTCGAGAAGACCTTCGACCTGCGCCCGGGCGCGATCATCCGCGACCTGGACCTGCGTCGACCGATCTACGAGAAGACGGCAGCCTACGGCCACTTCGGCCGCGAAGACGCCGACTTTACCTGGGAGAAGACCGACCGAGTCGAAGAACTCAAAGCAGCCTGCGGACTGTAATTGGGAACCACCAAGGTCACAACACGCACACGCTTTCAAAAGAAGTACCGCCCCAAGCGGTACTTCTTTTTTATTTATCCGGTAGTGAAGATGTTTCGATATGAGCCAACGCTGCGTCACTAGCTAATGAATTTTGCAGCACGGGCACTCCAACCATGTATCCTTAGTCCCGAGGGGCGGGGCATAAGGTTGATCGCGAGTTCCGCACGAGCCGGAGAGCACTTAATGTGCTCTCCGTGCGAGTCAGGACTGTCCGAGCAGGCGACCTTATGCCCCGCCCCTCGGGACGACGGGATAGAACAGGAGCGCATATGGCAGGCAAGCCACAAACACTAGCTACGACCTCGGCATTCGAGATCTTGGGCCCCGTCATGGTCGGCCCCAGCTCATCGCACACCGCCGGCGCCCTGCGCTGCGCCCAAGTTGCCGCCAGCCTGCTGGAAGGCCGCATCACTAAGGTCACCTTTGGCCTGTGGAACTCGTTTGCCCACACCTACCGCGGCCACGGCACCGATCGTGCGCTCGTCGCGGGCATCCTGGGCCTCGACACCGATGACGAGAACATCAAGCAGGCCTTTGACCTCGCAAGCGAGCAGGGCCTCGAATATCACTTTGACATCA
The DNA here is from genome assembly GCF_003464565.1 of Collinsella sp. AF14-35. Taxonomy (NCBI): domain Bacteria; kingdom Bacillati; phylum Actinomycetota; class Coriobacteriia; order Coriobacteriales; family Coriobacteriaceae; genus Collinsella; species Collinsella sp. AF14-35. Next base: position 122,995 of record NZ_QRZD01000002.1, on the reverse strand, counting down.
AGGGCGACGACGCCTCCATCCACCCCAACACCGTCGACATTGACATGGTCGACGACACGGGTGCGACGGCACAGGTCCGCGGTGAGAGCCTGGGCGGCGGCAAGATGCGCATCAGCCGCATTAACGGCGTCGGCGTTGACATCTCGGGCATGTACTCAACGCTCTTCGTGGCGCACAAGGACGTCCCCGGCGTGCTCGCCGCGCTCACCAACCTGCTCGCCTACGCACACGTGAACATCGCCTTCTGCCGCACCTACCGCACCGAAGTGGGCGGCCAGGCCTACTCCGTCTTTGAGACCGACGGCGCGCCCGACGACACTGTTGTCCCGATGCTGCGTAAGCTCGACAATGTCGATTACGCGACCTTTATCGAGCTCCCCGGTTCTGCTTCGTCGCTCTCCCCCGGCGTCTCGGCCAAGGAAATCTTCGACGACGGCGAGCAGCTGCTCGATGCGTGCGAGGAACTGGGGCTCAGCATCGGCGCCGTCATGGCCGTTCGCGAGGCGCGCCTGACCGGCGAGGCCCACGCCGTCGCCGCCATGCGCCGCGTGCTCGACGTCATGCGCGAGGAGACCACGGCCCCTATCGTCAATCCGCAGCGCTCGCTCGGCGGGCTTATCGGCGGCGAGGCCAAGCTTGTCGATGCCACCGGCCGCAACGACCTGAGCTCCAATTTAATGGGCGCCGTCCAGACTGACGCCGTGGCCCGCGCCATGGCCGTGCTCGAGCGCTCGGCCACGATGGGCGTAATCGTCGCAGCTCCGACGGCAGGATCCGCGGGCGTCGTCCCCGGCTGTGTGCTGGCACTCGCCGACCACCTGCAGCTCGACGACGAGCAGGTGATGGACGCGCTCTACTGCGCCGCCGCCATCGGCCTCAACCTCACCACGAGCGCCTGCGTTGCCGGCGCCGAGGGCGGCTGTCAGGCCGAGGTCGGAAGTGCGGCCGCCATGGCCGCCGCCGCGCTAGTGCAGATGCTCGGCGGCACACCCGAGCAGGCGCTCGACGCCAGTTCCATCGCGCTGAGTAATCTGCTGGGCCTCGTTTGTGACCCCGTCGGTGGCCTCGTGGAGGTGCCCTGCCAAAACCGCAACGCCATCGGCGTGGCAGCCGCCTTTAGCTCCGCACAACTCGCCCTCGCCGGCATTAAGAGCCTGGTGCCGTTTGACCAGATGGCACACGTCATGCTCTCGGTTGGCCACGCCCTGCCGGCCACGCTGCGCGAGACGGCAAAGGGCGGCATCGCACAGGCTCCGGCCGCACTTTCGGCCTGTGCAAAATGCGGTGTGTGCGGGTAGTGACCAAGAACGACTCGATAGTGGGACAAATGTCCCACCTCTTTTGAATGCCACCGTTTCCGTACCACAAACAACTAGGTAATCGCTATAATGCAAGCCCAGTAAAAACACGATGAGCCGCAAGGCGAAATTCGAAGGATATGCATACGATGTCGCAAAACGATCGAACTCAACTGATTCCCGATCCGCAGCAGCCGAGCAGGCACACCGGTGGCGTTCAGTCGCCGCGTCCTATCGCGCCGAGCCACGGTCAGGAGCGTGGTGCGGCAAACGCTTCCCAACGCCCGAACCAGCAGCGTCAGCCACGTCAGCAGCGCCAGGCAAACGGCAATGCGCCCAAGCAGCCCCACGTGCACGGTCGAGGCGATCGCGACCCCGCGCGCAAACCCGCCGAGAACAATAAGTCGGGCAAAAAGACGACGCTCTTTGTCGTCCTGGGTCTTATCGTCATTGTCTATATCGTAGGCGTCGTAGCGTTTTCCCAGCTAGCCTACCCCAACACCACCATCGCCGGCGTCGACGTCTCGTTCTCCAACGCTTCGTCTGCCGCCACCAAGGTCAACTCGGCATGGAAGCACTATAAGCTCACCGTGACAGGCGATGACTTTAGCTGGACGTATCAGCCCGAGTCCGATGAGCCCATCGTCGACGGCGAAGCTGCCGCAAAAGAGATCATCAGCCACAACGAAGCCTTTGTATGGCCGGTCCGCCTTGTGGAATCCTTAAGCGGAAAGACCAAAACAACCGCTACCTCCAACGAAGTCGATCTTGATCAAGACGTCGACCTGTCCATGCTCTCCGACACTTTTGACCAAAAGAAGTTTGAGCAGGATCTGGGCGCCGCCATCGACGAGTTTAACGAGGGGCGTTCGGGCACGTTCGAGGCCAATAGCTCCTATGATGAGCAGGCCGGCAAGTTTACCGTCGAGAAGGCGCGCTCCAACGAAAAACTCGACCGCGAGCATGTCATTAAGTATGCCGAACTCGAGCTTGCCTCGCTGTCCGAGACCGTAGACCTTTCCAAGCTCGGCAACGATGCCTATGAACCGCTCAATGGAACGCTGACCGATGATCAGATTCAGACCGCATGCGATGCCGCCAACAACTTCCTGGGCGTAAACGTGACCCTCAAGCTCAACGGCGAGGATGCCGGCAAGGTTGATGGCAGCTCCGTGTTGCAGTGGATCAGCTTTGCCGATCCGGCCAACCCCACACTCGATACGTCGCAGATCAGCAGCTGGGCAGCCGAGCTTGCCAACGGCTTCAATACCGTGGGCTCCACTCGCTGGTGGACGCGCGCCGATGGCAAGCAATGCGCCGTCGAAGGCGGCGACTTTGGTTGGTCCATCGACAGCAGCTCGCTCGCCAAGCAGGTCGAGGACGCCATTAACAACAAACAGACCGGCGAAATCGAGATCAAGTACTCCCAGAAGGCCGACACCTTTACTGCAAAGGGAGAGCCCGACTGGAAGGCATACGTCGATGTCGATCTGTCCGAGCAGCACGCGCGCTACTACGACGAGAGCGGCAATATCGTGTGGGAGGCCAACTTTATCTCCGGCAAGCCGGGAGAGGACGCCACCCCCGAAGGCGTTTGGCAGATCAACAGCAACAATGGCGCCAGCAAGCTCATCGGTGCCAAGGACCCCGAGACCGGCAAGCCCAAATACGAGAGCCCGGTCAGCTATTGGATGCCGTTTGAGGGAAACATGGTCGGTTTCCACGATGCAACGTGGCAAAACGACAAGAGTTTCGACGACCCCAACTCCTACAAGTGGTGCGGTAGCCACGGATGTATTAACCTGCGCCTAGCCGACGCCAAGGCGCTGCACGATTGCATCAAAGTCGGTCTGTGCGTGGTTGTCCACTCGTAGTGCAACGCGCGCATTAATACAACGTGGAACCGATGCAAACAATCTAACAGTTCCGAAAGAAACCGTCCTATGCGCCCACCCCAAACGATGGGCGCATATACTTATCGAGGTTCTATCTATAAAGGAGACGCTATGCCGAATGTCCCCACGATCGCCCCGGGCCCGGATGATACCGAGCACACGCCCGAAGGTGCCACCGAAACGATTCCTCTGATTACAGACGTACATGCCGACAAGCAGAACGGACGCACGAACGATACGGCCGATATTTCCGATGAAGAGGCATATGCCAAGCTCAAGGCAAAACGTGCCGAACGTCGACGCAAAAAGCTGATTCGACGCGGTATTGCCGTCGGCGTCGTAGGTGCCATCGCGCTCATTGCCATTGTCGCAACCCTGGTTATCAATGCGCAGCCACAGGGCGATAGCGGGCCTGCGACCGACATGGTGACCGAGGGCACGTTTAGCACAACGGTCGAGGCAAAAGGCCAGCTCAAACCCATTTCGTCCTCAGTGGTCTCCCCTTCTGTCGACGGCACGGTCGATTCGATCAACGTGCAGGCAGGCCAATCCGTCAACGAGGGCGACGTGCTTATGACCATTAAAAACGACGAGCTCGATCGCAACGTTGCCGAGGCGCAGCGTGCAGTTGCAGCCGCTCAAGAAGACCTCGCCAACGCGAAGAAAGCCGCAGCTGCTGCGCAGGCCAACCCAACGACGGACGTCGACGGAGGTTCCGCAGCGGCTGGCATCACCGCCGCATCAGCGGACACGAACGCCGTATCGGCCGCGCAGCGCAGCCTCACATCGGCCCAGGCAAACCTCGATCAGGCGAACGCCAAGGCCGCCAGCCGTACGGTCACGGCCCCGAGCTCGGGCAGCATCGTGGCGCTCAACGCCAAGGTGGGCGCCACGGTAACAGGCGGCACGATCATGGGCGAAGGCGACACGAGCGGCGGCAAGCAGTGCATGCAAATCGCCGACCTGTCCAAGATGAAGGTGACGGTTCAGGTGGGCGAAAAGGATATCGCCAAAATTGCCGTGGGCCAAAGCGCCAACGTGACCTATCCCGCGTTTCCCGATATCGTGAGTCAGGGCACCGTCACGGCTATCGCCTCGGTGGCAAACTCTGACTCCGGCTCCGGTAGCGGCGGCAGCGTGACCTTTAACGTCGACATCCTCATCGAAGCACCCGACAGTCGCCTTAAGCCGGGTATGACTGCCGAGGTCTCGGTAGTGACCGAGAAGCTCGACGACGTGGTTATGGTGCCGACCATGGCGCTGATGACCGAAGACGGCGAGCACTATTACGTCAATCTGGCCACCGATTCGGAAGGCAAGAAGACGCGCCGCGTGAAGGTGACCGTCGTGACGCAAAACGACAACGAGGCTGTAGTCGGTAAGACGCAGGTCAAGCGCGACGACCAGGGCAACGAGATCAACCCAGACGTCCCGGTTACCAAGTTACGCGACGGCGACACCATCGTGACGGATACCGGCACAGGCATGACGGCAGACGGCGGCGACAATATGTCTGCCGACGAGGGCAAGTAATGCGTCCCGTCATCGACATCCGCAACGTGCACCGCATCTTTGAGAGCGAGGCCGGTTGCGCCCACATCCTGCACAACGTGAGCCTGGCGGTGAACCCCGGTGAGTTCGTCGCAATCACCGGCCCCTCGGGCTCGGGCAAGTCGACGCTCATGAACATCCTGGGCTGCCTGGACAAGCCGACGGCGGGTGATTATTTCCTGCAAGGGCTCAACGTCGCCGAGCTCGACGATGATGAGCTCACCGAGGTGCGCGCGCTGAGCATCGGCTTTGTCTTTCAGAGTTTTAACTTGCTGCCGCGTCTGACGGTGATCGAAAACGTCATGCTGCCGCTGTCCTACACCAATGTGCCGCGTAGCCAGCGCGAGATGCGCGCCGTGCACGCGCTGCAAGCCGTCACACTGCCGGTCGACCATTGGGACCACCGCATATCGGAACTCTCGGGCGGACAGATGCAGCGCGTCGCCATCGCGCGCGCCCTCGTCAACGACCCGCCCATCATTTTGGCCGACGAGCCAACGGGAAATCTAGACTCGACAACCGGGGCGCTCGTCATGGAAACCTTCCACAAGCTCCAGAAACGCGGCAAGACCATCGTACTCATCACGCATGACCCCGGCATCGCCGCCGAGGCCGATCGAGCCGTAACCATCCGAGACGGGCGAATCCATGACGGCGCATATGTCGCGCATACACCGAATACGTTACGCGGGGCCGTCAAAAACCTGCCCGCGATTTCTGCAACCACCAATCAGCCGAAAGGAGCGAAGGCATGAGCACCCGCGATCTTGTCCAAGAAGCCCTTCACTCGCTCGAGGCCAACAAGGGACGCAGCCTGCTCACCATCCTTGGCATCGTCATTGGCATCGCCTCGGTCATCGCCATGACTTCGCTCATCGGCGGTATCCAAAACAGCCTGGTCAACAGCCTGGGCCTCAATGCAGCCCGCATGGTAGAGATCTATTCGTCCCAAGAACTCACCGATTCGGATGTGGAAAAGCTTCGCAAACTGGTGCCGCAGATTGAGCAGATCGGCATCGTCGATAGCGCCTATTCCGAGTACAAGGTCAGGGATAAAAGCTATACCGTCATGGCACACGGCGTCGATAGCGACATGCTCGATGCCGTGGGCGCCAGCAAGCTCGTTGCGGGACGTGTCTATTCACAGGCAGAGTCTCAATCAGGCTCGCGCGTAGCGCTCATCAGCCGCGGCGGCGCCGATCAGCTTTACGGCAACGAACAGGACGTACTGGGGAAAACCATCAAGGTGTCCAACGGCGAGGTGCAGATTGTAGGCGTGATTGATGGCGGCAGCGACTCCATGGGCTCGCTCACGCTGTATATGCCACGCGAAACCATCTCCGGCCTGTTTGGCGACGAGAATCCTTCATTTCCCAGCGTGACGGCACTTGCCGCCGAGGGCACAGACATGGACGAGCTCTGCAAGACCATCGAGTCTAAGGTGCGCGCGATGAAGGGCATCTCGGAGGATGATGAGTACGACAGCGTATCGGCGACCTCCATGAAAAGCGCCATCGATGCACTCAACTCGTTTATGGGCGCCTTCTCGCTCATCATGGGCGCTGTCGCCAGTATCTCACTGCTTGTCGGCGGAATCGGCATTATGAATATGATGCTTACCAACGTGACTGAGCGCATCCGCGAGATCGGTATTCGCCGTGCCTTGGGCGCCAGTCGCCGCGATATCACCGCGCAGTTTTTGGCCGAGTCCTCGGCGCTGTGCGTCACCGGTGGCCTGCTGGGTGTCCTGATTGGCTATCTGCTGGCCTGGGGCCTCGCGATGTTTGCCGCAGGATCAGGGGTTCTCAACGAGCTCGGTGCCAGTGGGGAGATCACACCGAGCTTTTCAATCGCCACGGTGCTGCTGGCCTTCGGCGTCTCCGTCGGCATCGGCGTAATCTTTGGCTTCTACCCCGCTCGCCGCGCGGCAAAGCTCAACCCGGTGGAGTGCCTACGCTACCAGTAAGCCACCACCAGCTACCAGTAAGCCACCACCAGCTACCAGTAAGCCACCACCAACAAGTTGCGGTGAATTAGGGACTGAATATGCTATCTAGCAGCAAAAACAGACACTATTTCACCGCAACTTATTGAAGGGCTGTTTGCGCCAGTTCTGGGCGTCGTCCTCGAGCTATTGATGGATAACGGGCTTGTACGGGTCGAGCTTGCTCGAGGCGATCCTCCTCGCAGGCGCGGCGAGCGCCTAGCGCGCGAACTCCCGTAAGAGCGCATCTTCCACTTCCCGAAGCGAAAGGGCCCCGCCTCCCTCGGCGGGACGGGTGACCACGATACAGCGCGCTCCCACGGCGCGCGCTGCGGCGAGCTTCTCGGCCGTGCCGCCTACGGTTCCCGAGTCCTTAGTCACAAGCCACTGGGCGCCCACCTGCCGAAGCATCGCCTCGTTGAGCTCGCGGGTGAAGGGCCCCTGCATGCCGATGACGTGCGACGGCGAAAACCCCGCGTCGATGCACTTCGTTATAGCACCGGGCAGCGGGAGCACACGCACGAAAAAGCGCTCCGCGAAATCGGCGACGCTCGTGTAGGGAGCAAGCTCCTTGCTCCCCGTCGTGAGAAGCGCGCGACCCGGGTTCTCGGAGAGAAAGCGCGCCGCGCAGGCGATCGACGCGACCGGCACGACGCCTTTGGGCAGCGCCTCGACCGGGCGCGCAAGGCGCAGGCATCGTGCACCCACGGCGAGCGAAGCGGCCCGGATGTTGCCGCTTGCGAGCGTAGCGAAGGGGTGCGTGGCGTCGACAACGATGCACGCGCCGGAAAGCTCGCGCTCCATGTCGGCATCGTCGAGCCTGCCCGCATGCACCTCGATGCCCGGGAGCTCGCCCAAAAGCTCGCCTCCGTACTCGGTTGCCGCGTAGGCACGGGCGGGGATGCCCGCCCTGCTCGCCCATTCGCACAGAAGGCGGCCCTCGGTGGTGCCGGCGAAAATGCGCAGCGCCGGCGCGGATGCGGGCGCCGTCACTTCGGGCCGCCTGGGCGCGTGATCTGGTAGAGCAGCGCGTTCATAATGGCAGCCGCCACGGTCGAGCCGCCCTTGCGACCCCTCGCGACGATGGCTGGCACGCGTCGTGCGAGTAGCTCCTCTTTCGCCTCGACCACGTTCACAAACCCGACCGGCACCCCAACGACGAGCACGGGCGCGATCTTCCCCGCGTCCATGAGCTCGGCGAGGCGCAGAAGTGCTGTGGGAGCGTTGCCGACGGCCACGATGAGCGGACCCTCGATGCCGCAAGCTTTGTCCATGCTCGCAACGGCGCGAGTCGTGCCCGCGGCGCGCGCAGCCGCGGCGACATCAGGGTCGGCCATGAAGCACACGGCCTTGCAGCCGAGCTTCGCGAGCGCGGGCTTGCTTATGCCTGCGAGCGCCATGTTCGTGTCGGTGAGCACCGTGGCCCCTGCGCGCAGTGCGTCGAGCGCACAGTGCGCGGCGTCATGGGTAAACACGAGGGAATCGGCGTACGAGAAGTCGGCAGTGGTGTGGATGACGCGCTTCACGACGGGCTCTTCGAGCGGCGGGAACGTGCGGCCGCCGAGCTCTTCGGTGATGATCTCGAAGCTGCGCCGCTCGATGTCGCCGGGCGCCATCTCCTTGGAATCCATCTAGTACTCCACTCCTTCCCTTGCACATATCCCCTGCTCGTAGGGATGTTTCTTGCACCGCATCTCGGTTATGTAGTCGGCCTTCTCCACGATCTTGCGGGAAGGCGCGCGCCCGGTGAGCGCTACTTCGACGCCGCGCGCGGACATATCGAGCGCGCGGTCCACGAGCGCCTCGTCGACAAGCCCCTTCGAAAGCGCGTCGAGCGCCTCGTCGAGCACGAGCAGTCCCTCTTGCGCGCCCTCGAGCTCGGCGAGCGCGGAAGCGAGGTTCCCATCGTGCAGCTCGCACGTCGCGGCAAGTTCTTCCGACGTCATCGACCAGGTAAACTTGTCCGACACCTTCCCCGCGAACACGGGCACGCCGAAATGCTCGGCGAGCAGGCGCACCTCCCCGCTTTCGCCGTCTTTCAGGAACTGCACGACGACGACGCGGCGGCCTGCAGCGAGCATGCGAAGGGCGAGGCCCATCGCCGCCGTGGTCTTGCCTTTGCCGTCGCCATGATACACGTGGATCATACGCCCTCCTCGATAATGCGGTAGACATACTCCATGTCGAGCGCCCCGCGCACGACGTCGGCCAGGCGGTCGAACTCGCGCGCACGGTGATCGGCCGCGGACGCCGCGCCCGCAGCACCCACGACGCTCTCGGGCAGGCCGCGCATGCGCGCGAGTGAGCGCGCGAGGGCGAGCGCAACCCCCGGTTCGTCGAACAGGCCGTGGAGATAGGTTCCGAACACGTTTCCGCAGGCCGCGCCTTCTGGTTTGCCGCCAATTGTGCCCGCAGGAGCGCAGGAGACGGTCGTTTCGCCGTCGTGAATCTCGTACCCGCGCGCCGTCATGCCGTTCCACGCCGAGAACGCGCCTTGGGCGCCCGTGATGCGCAGCTCCGACTGGGCGAGGCGCTTTTCCTCCTTGAACACCGTACTTGCAGGGATGAGCCCGAGCCCGCGCGCGGTGCCAGCGCCTTCCCTGCCGTGCGGGTCGGAAAGCTCGTCTCCCAAAAGCTGGTAGCCTCCGCATATGCCGAGCACCGGCGTGCCCGCGCCCGAAAGCGCGCGTACACAGGCTCCGATGCCGCTAGCCGCAAGCCAGCGCGCGTCGTCGAGCGTGGTCTTCGAGCCGGGGAGCACCACCAGGTCGGGTCGGCCCAGATCGGTCGTCGAGGAAACGTAGCGCACGCCCACGCCGGGCACGCGCGAAAGCGGGTCGAAGTCGGTGAAGTTCGAAAGATGCGGAAGACGCACGACGGCGACGTCGATGACGCCGCGCGCCTCGCGGGCAGATAGGCGCGGCGCGAGCGAGTCCTCGTCGTCCAGGTCGAGCGTAAGATACGGCACGACCCCCACGACGGGAACCCCGCACATCTTCTCGAGCGGGGCCAAACCCGGGCGCAGGATTTCCACATCGCCGCGGAACTTGTTCACCACAAGCCCCCGCAAAAGCGCGCGGTCCTCGGGCGCAAGGAGCGCGACCGTGCCGTAGAGCTGGGCAAATACCCCGCCCGAGTCGATGTCGCCCGCAAGCAGCACGGGGGAGGACACGGCGCGCGCGAGCCCCATGTTGACGATGTCATTTTCAGCAAGGTTGATTTCGGCGGGGCTGCCGGCGCCCTCGATGACGATGACGTCGTTTTCCTCCGCGAGCGAATCGAACGCCTCCAAAATCTGCGGCATGAGCGCCTTCTTTCGCGCGAAGTAGTCCCTCGCAGCGAAGGCTCCCTGCGCCTTGCCGGCCACGATGAGCTGGCTTCGGTGGCCGCTTTCGGGCTTGAGCAGGATGGGGTTCATGCGCACGTCGGGCGCGATGCCGCACGCCTCGGCCTGCATGATCTGGGCGCGCCCCATCTCGAGCCCGTCGGCCGTGACGCCGCTGTTGAGTGCCATGTTCTGGCTCTTGAAGGGAGTCACGCGCAGGCCGTCCTGCGAAAGCACGCGGCACAGCCCCGCCGCGAGCAGGCTCTTCCCCGCGTTCGACATGGTGCCCTGGATCATGATGGGCTTGGCCCTACCCACGGGTATCGACCTCCTTCGCCAAGCCTCGGCCATCCGCGCCCGCCATAGCGCCGCTGAAAGAAGCGCCGCCCCGTTCGTCGGGTTCGCCTTCGCCCGATGCGTCTTCCGCCCGAAGCGCACGGCCGAACGCCATCGCAAGCCGGGCGTTCTCCTTGCGCGTGCGCACCGCGACGCGGCACCAGAAACGGGACAGTACCGAAAACGAGTCGCACGTGCGGACCAAAACCCCCTGATCATACAGGCGCTCGGGGATGTCTTTCGCCGGCGTGCGGACTAAAAGGAAGTTCGCATCCGACGGCACGACGGAAAGCCCGAGCGAGGAGAGCTCGTGGGAAAGCCACGCTCGCTCGCCCTCCAATACATCGCGCGTGCGCGAGACGTATTCGACGTCTTCCAGGGCGGCGATACCCGCAGCCTCGGCGACCGAAGAGACGGGCCACGCCTGCCCCGCCCGGCGAATCCCCTCGATGAGTTGGGCGTTTCCGCTGATCAGATATCCCAACCGCAACCCCGCCATTCCGTAGAGCTTGGTGAACGCGGAGAGCACGGCCACATGGCGCGAACACGCGGCGCGTGCGGCCACGCTCCTTTCGCGGGCGTCGGGCGCAAATCCGAGGAAGCACTCGTCCACGACGAGCAGCGCGCCCACCTGCTCGCAGCGGCAAGCCGCGGTCTCGATCACGCTGGGGTCGACGAGGCGCCCCGTCGGGTTGTTCGGATTGCAGAGGTACGCCACGTCTCCCGGCCCCTCGATCGCGCGGGCGAAGGAGGCGGGCACGTCGAAGTCGTCCGCTTCGGAGAGCGGGAACTCCTGCACGCATGCGCCGTAGTACGATGCCGCCTCCGCATATTCAGAGAACGTCGGCGCGCACACGACGATGCGTTTCGGGCGCACCGCCGCGGCGAGCCGCCAGATGATGTCGGACGCGCCCGCGCCGCAGACGATAGTATCTTCGGGAATGCCCTGGTCGCGCGCTAGCGCGCGAACGAGGGCGAGGCTTTCCCTATCGGGGTAGGCGTCGATTCGAGAAAGCGCCTTGCAAGCTGCGGCGACGGCGCGCGGCGAGGGGCCTGCCGGATTCACGTTCACCGAGAAGTCAATGAGGTCGGAGGCACCCCCTTCGCAAGCGATGCCGAGCGATTGCGCGCTGCCCCCATGCGTGCGGGCGCGCAGGATTCCCCCGGCAGCCCGGGGCGCGGCGTGGTCTTTCCTCATGCCATCGCCCCCACGGCGAGCACGACCGCCGCGCGCGCGGCGCCGAAGACGACGAGCGCGCATACGGACGCGGCGAGCATGAGCCTTGTCGCCCGGGCGATGTCGCCCCACTCGATTTCGCGGGACGCGTCGCCTATCGTCGGTTTCTCAACGAGCTTGCCGAAATACACCGCAGGTCCTGCCAGGCGCAGTCCGAGCGCACCCGCGCACGCCGACTCGGTCTGCGCCGCGTTCGGGCTCGCATGGCGACGCCTGTCGCGGCGCCAGATGCGCGCCGCCCCACGCGCGTCGAGCCCGACGATCGGGCACACGGCGATCATGAACAGGGCCGATAAGCGCGAGGGAATCCAGTTCACCGCATCGTCGAGGCGCGCCGAGGCGCAGCCGAAGTCGATGTAGCGCTCGTTTTTGTAGCCCACCATGCTGTCGAGCGTGTTCACCGCCTTGTACGCCATGCCCAAAGGCGCACCCCCGATCATAAGGTAGAAAAGCGGCGCGATGACACCGTCGCTCGCGTTCTCCGCCACCGTTTCCACGGCGGCGCGCGCGACGCCCTGCTCGTCGAGAACAGACGTGTCACGTCCCACGATGAGCCCGACGGCTTCGCGCGCCGCGACAAGTCCGCCCTTCGAGAACGCGCGGGCAACGGCCAGGCTCTGGAGGCGCAGCTCGCATGCCGCGAGAATCTGATAGCTAGCCCATGCCTCGGCCACGAAGCGCAAGCCGGAGTGAACCATGCCGCAAAGATGCAGGATTCCCCAGGTCAAAAGCCCACACGCAAGCGGAAGCGCCACGGCGAGCACAAGCCCTGCGGCGCGCGTGCCCGCGGACGTTTGCGGGAATGCGCGCCGCAGGCGGCCTTCGGCCCACGTGATCGCGCGCCCCATGGCGACGACGGGATGGGGAAGCCAGCGCGGGTCGCCGAAGGCAAGGTCGGCCGCGAACCCGGCGGCGACGGCAAAAATCGTCATCACCGGGCATCGCCCCCCCAAGCGGGGCGAACGTCGCGAAGGCAGCGCCCATCCCAAGTGGCGGCCCATGCGCCGCCCGGCTCGGTATGCACGTCGAAGTATCCCATTTTCGGGACAGCTAGCTCGGAGAGCAGCGCTTTCACGGTACCCGCGTGAACGACGAAGACGGCGCGCCCACTCCCCTGGGCGCGCTCCGATTTGCACGCCTCCCGAAACGCCGCGATGACGCGGCGGGTGAAATCGCTCTTGCCCTCGCCATGCGGGCAGCGCGTCTCGCACCAGGAGTCTACCCAGGCGCGATAGCGCGCATCCTCTTTAAGCTCGGCGGCGCTTCGCCCCTCGAAGTCGCCGAAATCCATCTCGCGCAGACCGGGGCACGCCATAAGCTCCGCGTTCGGGAAGAGGATGCGCGCCGTCTGGTCGGTACGGGCCATGCCGCTCGTGATAACACGGAACACGTCACGATCGCACGCGAGGTCGCGCAAAGCGCGCTCGCCCGCACTCGACAGGGGCTCGTCGGTGCCCGCCCCGCTGTAGCGATGGTCTTCCGTGCCCGCCGTGGCACCATGGCGCACGAAGACGACTTCCAAAAGCGCACCCGCGCCCTGCGTCCCTCGAGGTGCATCGGCAAGGTTTCCTTTGATGACCTGGGGAATCCCGCACGTCATGCGCACGACGACGTCGGCGCGCGCAGCGAGCGCGCATCCCAGGCGCCCCGCGCGCTCGCGCCATTGGGCGTCTTCCGCACTCATGGGGACGACCCCCGAGCCGACCAAGGGCAGAATCACTGCGTCGAAGCCGATCAGCCGCTCGAGCGCCCGGTCAGCGTCGAGCGCGCGTACGAGTTCCTCAGCACGGTATGCGACGCGGCCGGCAAAAGCCGCGGGCACGCCGCCCTCCGCAAGCTGCGCCGCGTCGACGAAATCGTCCGCCGCGAACCCGAGTTTTTCGCGCACGAAGGTCCTCTTCCCCGAATGCGCGCCACCTACCACGAGCATCATAGGAGCATGCCCCCCACCACCAGCATGGCAAGCATCGCGAGCTCGGCCCATTGCAGAAACCATCCGGCCAAATCCCCCGTCACCCCGCCGAAGCGGGACAGGGCAACATGGCGGTACCACGCGAGCACCAAAAGCCCCGCCACCGCCATAAAGGCGCCGACGGCCTGAGCGCACGCGACCATCCCTGCAGCCGAAGCCGCAGCGAAAGCGCAAAGCGGCACGACGATCGCCGCGCGCTTCTTCGCAGGCGAGAGCCCCGCGGCCATGCCGTCCGCCCGCGCGGCAGGCCAGCATTCAACGGCGAGTCCCGAAAGCGCGCGGGAGAACACGAGCGAGCACAGAAGCGCGAGGAACGCCCCCGCCGTAAGCGGCAGCGCGGTGAACAGGGAAAACTGCAGAATAAGGTACACAACAACACCGATGACCCCGAAGGCGCCCGCCCGCGGATCGTGCATGATCTCGAGCTTTCGCTCGCGCGGGGCCCAACTTGCAAGCGCATCGGAGGTGTCGCAGAGCCCGTCTAGGTGGATGCCTCCCGTCACCGCCACAGGCAGCGCCGCGAGCACGGCCGCGACGATGGTCGCGGGCACGCCGAGCAGGTTCGCCACGTGCCCCCACGCCGTCATGAGGAAGCCTTCCGCAAGGCCCACCAGGGGAAACGCGGCAAGTGCATGGGTTGACCCGAAATCGGTCCAGGCCGATTTCGGGACGGGGATGCGCGAGAACGTTCCGAACGCCGCGCCGATTGCCTCTGCTATCTTCACCTTGTAGGTCCTTCGCCTTTCATCCACACGGGAATCCCGCATACCACTTCGACTGCATGGTCGGCCAGCGCCGCCACGCCCGCGTTCACGCGCGCGAGCGCGCGCCTCCATGCCTCGGTCCCTTCATCGTAGCGCATCCCATCGGCGAACACGTCGACGGTGACCACCACCGTATACGCTGCGGCCTGAGCGAGCCGTTCGATGCCTCCGAGTACCTCGCGCGCCGCAGCGTCGGGGTCACGCGGGGACAAGCCGCCTTCCGCGAAGAGCTCGTTCGCAACCAGGTTGCCCACGTCCTCCAAAAGAAGTGTGCAGCCGCGCGGAAGCCCGGGCGCTGCGGCGCCCACGTCACGCGAGCACTCGAGGGTGGAAAACCCTTTGCCTTCGCGCAGCGCCCGATGGCGCGCGATGCGGCGGGCGCCATCTTCCCCGAAGGGCTCCATCGTTGCCAGGTACACGCGAGGGCCGTCGTGCCCGAGGCACAGGGACTCGGCGTAGGCGCTCTTGCCGCTCGCGGCGGCGCCGATGACGAGCGTCACCGTCATTTCCCGGCCTCGAAATGCTCGTAAGCAGCCATGCCAGTCGCCGTGAACGTCTTCCCATCCCGGTACACGCGCAGCGCCGAATCCAGAAGGGGGAGATACGCCATGGCGCCCGCGCCCTCGCCCAAGTGCATGCCTGCGTCGAGGGGCGCCTTTATGCCGAGCTCGCGAAGGAGCTCCCGGCTTGCGGGTTCGCTTGATGCGTGGGTGCCCACGAGGTAGCCCAAGGCGTTGGGGCACAGGCGCGCCGCGCACAGGGCCGCCGTGCAGGATATGACCCCGTCGAGGAGCGCCGGCGCCTTCGAGACCGCGGCCCCCAGGTAGAAGCCGCACATCGCAGCGATGTCGAAGCCGCCCACCTTCGAGAGCACGTCGATCGGGTCGGCGGGATCGGGCGAGTTCGCGTCGATAGCGCGCTCAACCACGTCGCGCTTGCGCGCGAGCGAGGCGTCCGAGAGCCCCGCGCCGCGCCCGACAAGGCTCCGCGCGTCCGCCCGGATGAGCACTGCGGCCACCGCCGCCGAGGTGGTCGTGTTGCCGATGCCCATCTCGCCCGCGGCGAGAAGGCGCACGCCGGCGCGGGCAAGCCCGCACGCGACGGCGATTCCGACCTCGATCGCGCGCACGGCCCCATCGCGAGACATAGCGGAGCCGTGAGCGATGTTGCCGCTCCCCCGCCGCACGTTCGCGCGCACCATGCGCGCGTCTTCTATGCCCCGGGTCATACCCACGTCGACGGGCACGACCTCGGCACCCGCGAACGCCGCCATGCGGCAGGCGCTCGCGGCCCCCTCGCACATGTTGCGCGCGACGGCTCGCGTCACATCTTGCCCGCTTTGCGACACGCCTTCGGCAACGACCCCGTTGTCGGAGAAGAATACCGCGAGCGCACGGGGAAACTCGGCCACCTCGGCGCTCCCCTGAGCTGCGGCGATACACGCGACGGCGTCTTCAAAGTCGCCCAATCCCCCCAAGGGGTGCGCGATGGAGTCCCACGCGGCGTACGCGGCGGCACGGGCGCACTCGTCTGCGGGCGCGATCCGGGAATGCGCGGCTTCGAGCACGGCGCCCGGCGCCGACGAGAACGCGCGCTCGACTTCCTCGCGGATGCAGGCAAGCGCGGTTTCGGTTGCTTCAGCCATGCCGTCTCCTCTCTGCGAACGACGCTGCGGCAGACGCGAACGCGCGCGCAACGTCGGGGTTCGCAGGATAGTACACATGCGGGAAGCCCGCCACCAGGGACGGGGTGGTCGTCATGCACGGCCAGCCCTTGTCGCGCCGGGGCTTCTGCGCCCAGAAGTCGCCGCCCGGGCAGGTGGACTGCCAGTAGTGGAACTCGTGCGCGCGGATGCGTGTGCCGCGTGGCCCGTAGAGCCCGTCGCGTTGGGAAGTGAGCTCCACGTACCCGAAATGGGACAGCCTTCCCCCGTTCTCGCTTGCGCCCTCAAGGGCGCCCGCAACAGGCCAGCGCCGCCCCTCGCTATCGGCGATTTCGCGCTGCAGGTACAGAAACCCACCGCATTCGGCGACCGTCGGCATGCCGGATTCCACCGCGCGCCGCACCGCCTCGCGCATCGACACGTTCTCGGAGAGCTGCCGCGCATGGAGCTCCGGGTAGCCGCCCCCCAGATAGAGGGCGCTTGTCCCCCGGGGCAACTCGCTATCACACAGGGGGCTGAAAAAGGCCAGCTCGCAACCCAGGTCCTCGAGCGCGCGCAGATTCTCCTCGTAATAGAACGAGAACGCCTCGTCACGCGCGACGGCGACGATGGGCCGCGCTCCCGCGATCGGCTCCAACCGGTAAGGTTCCTCGCGGATATCGGGTGCCGTCGCCGCTATTTCGAGCAAGCGGTCGACGTCGATGCTCTTTTCCACCAGCTCGGCCATCTTGCCGATGCGCGCGGAGAACTGCTCGACCTCGTCGGCGGTCACAAGCCCCAGATGCCGGCTTTCGAGCGAGAACGCCTCGTCGGCGGGGATATTCCCCAAAACCGCGACGCCCGTGTGCTTCTCGATCGCAGGCGCCGCGTAGGCGCAGGCAGCGGCGCTCGTCTTGTTCAGCACGACGCCGCGCACGTTCGCACAAGGCAGGAACTCGGCGATGCCGCGGATTACGGCGGCGAGCGATAAAGACGCCCCGCGCCCGTTCACCACTAAAACGACCGGCGTTTCCGTGTCGCGCGCAACCTGATAGCCGCTCGCGTCGGCCACGCCGGGCGCCATGCCGTCGTAGAAGCCCATGACCCCCTCGAGCACCGCGACATCCGCGCCCGCGGCGCCGCGTGCGAGCAGGGCGCGCAGCGTCGGGGCGTCAGTGAAGAAGCCGTCTAAGTTGCCCGAGCACGCACCCACGACGCGGCGATGAAAGAGCGGGTCAATGTAGTCGGGGCCGCATTTGAAGGCTGCGCATGCAAGGCCGCGGCGCGCGAGCGCGCGCAGGAGCGCGCACGTGACGACCGTCTTGCCGCTCCCGCTCGAGGGCGCAGCGACCATGAAGCGCGGGATGGACGTGCTCACCGGGCACCGCCTTCCCCACCTGCGGCGTTGCAGTTAGCAAGCGAGACCACCTCAACGGATGGGTTCCCCTCGACAGAGGGGTCCTCCCCGAAAGGCGACTCAGCAAGCGCGCCGACTTCGGCAAGCTCCTCGGCATCCGCGCTCGCACCGCGCGCACTGACGAGGAACACGGGGTTTTGCGCCTTCATAAGATGGTGCGAGCCTACAGCCTCAGCGCGGGCGGCCGACACCTGGCACGCCTCGAACCCCTTAAAGCGCGAACCCGAGAGGAGCGCGCACGCCTCGGTGAGCGTCTCAACGGTGACGCATGGCACGCACAGGCGAACCTGCGAGTTCTTCTCGAGCGCCGCCTCCACGATGGAGGGAAGCTCGCCCGCGCTCCCGCCGACGAACACGGCGTCGGGGACAGGCAGTTTCGCGAGCGCTTCGGGGGCGACACCGGGGACCGCATGCACGTTGCCGCACCCGAATGCATCCGCGTTCTCTCGGATGAGCCGCACGCCGGCCGCGTTGCGCTCGACCGCCCATACCGACCCCGCTCGCGCGACGAGCGCCGCCTCGATCGACACGCTCCCCGTGCCGGCGCCGACATCCCACACGGTGTCGGTCGCGGTAAGGCGCAGCTTCGCGAGCGCGACGGCGCGCACCTCCTGCTTGGTCATGGGAACGTCGCCGCGGATGAAGAGCTCGTCGGGAATGCCCGAGGAAGCGTACGGCCAGCGGGAGCTCGCGGCGCGGGATGCGCCCGCAGAGTCCGCCGCGAAAGAAGCAGCTGCGGGCGCAGACGCGCCGGCCGGCGCCTCGGAGGCTGCGCTAGAGCCCGCAGGCGACCCGGCGCAGCCTGCGAACTCGATAAGCATCACGTTCAAGTCGTCGAACGTCTGACCTGCGATTTCACTTGCGGTCGCGCAGGTGATGCGCTCGTCGGGGTACGACAGGCGCTCGGCCACCGTCACGCGCGCGTCCCCGAAGCCCGCCTGCACAAGCTCGCCCGAAAGCCGCGAGGGGTCTTCCCCGCCCGACGTGGCGAGGAAGAGCTCACCTGCGCGCTCGGCCTCGGCCACGATGTCGCACGCCACGCCGTGAGCGCTCGCGAAGCGCCAATCCTGCCATGGACGCGCGAGGCGCGCGGCGAGATACGACGCTGAGCTTATGCCGGGAATGACGTGCACGTCCACCTGCGCGTCGCCGGAGAGCGCCTCCACCAGGCGGCGCGCGCCGCTGAACAGCCCCACATCGCCCGTCATCACGACCACGGCGCGCTGCCACGACGCCGCATCGGTGAGCGCGGCGACGATGTCCGCCGTCTTCACGAGCTCGTATCTCACCACGTCGGGCGGCACGTCGATGCCGGCAAGCGCGCGATGAGCGCCGATGACCACGTCGGCGATGTCGATCGCGTCGAGCGCCGCGCGCGAGAGCAAGTCGGGGTTTCCGGGCCCCGCCCCGATGATCGTTACCTTTCGCATGGAATCTCCCGATACCCGCGCGGCGTGACCATACGGCCGCCTACGCGCTTCGTGTCCGCGTTGCCGACGAACACGGTGGTGAACATGTCGGCGTCGAACTCCCCCAGCTCGGAGAGCCTGCACATGCCCGACTGCTGCCCCTCGCGCCCGATGTTGCGTACCCAGCCGCAGAGCGTGTCGGGGGCCTTCCATTCGAGCATAATCTTCGCCGCGCGCGAGAGCCTGTCGGCGCGCTTTCTGCTGCGCGGGTTGTACAAACAGATGCAGAAGTCGGCGCTCGCCACGGCAGCGAGCCTGCGCTCGATGACCTCCCACGGCGTGAGCAGGTCGGAGAGCGACACGACCGCGAAGTCGTGGGCAAGCGGGGCGCCGAGCACCGCCGACCCGCTCTGAGCCGCGGTGGCCCCGGCGATAACATCCACGTCTACATCGGGGTAGTCCTCAGCAAGCTCCAGCACGGGGCTCGCCATGCCGTACACGCCCGCGTCACCGCTGCACACGAGCGCCACGGCTTCTCCGCTCTGCGCGCGCGAAAGCGCCAGGCGGCACCGTTCGACCTCGTGCATCATCGGCGTCGCGAGATGCGCCGCGTCGGGCACGGCGGCGAGCGCGAGCTCCACGTATTTCGTGTACCCCACAACGATGTCGGCCGCCTCGAGCGCGCGCCGAGCCGCAATCGTCATGCCGTCGGGGCCGCCCGGGCCGATCCCCACCACGAAGAGCTTTCCCATCACCGCTCCTTAAACGAAAGTTCGATAGTTACCTTGGAAAACGCGACGGTCACGCCGCCGTGAGCGAGCTTCGGGAAGATAAGTTTACCCCCGCCCGCGAGCGCCGCGCGCTCGCACACATTGTCGACCCCCACCGTCGCACGCACGAAATCAGATGGCGAAACGCTGCCTTCGACCTGCGACAACTCCTCTGCGGAATACGTCGCAAGCGGAATCTTGCGCGCGCGGCAGAAGGCGAGCAGACCCTCCTCGTGCGCCTTCACGTCGATCGTCGCCGCCTCGCGCACGGCCGAAGGCGAGATGCCCGCCTGCCCGCACGCGAGAAGAAACGCCTCCCCGATCGCTTCGGCGCACGCACCGCGACGGCACCCTATGCCCGCAACGATGCAGGGCACGACAAGGCGAAGCGGCTCGGGCGCAGGACCCTGCGCCCGCACGCCCGCCGGCTTCCCCGTCTCACCGGCGGGCACGACATCGCCCGTCGTCTCCGCTGCGCGAACGGACGCACCTGCATTCGCGCCAGCGAACGGCGACACGACGATATCGGCCCGAGCGCGGTCGGACGCAATGTCAACCCCCTCAGGCGGCTGTCCCGAAATCGGCATGTCGGAATAGAGCGCCACGCGCCCGCCCGAAAGCAGCCGCGCCGACACTCGCTTGATGGCCTCGGGATTCGAAACGGCGAGCCCCGCACAGCGCGCCCACGTATCCACCGCCCACACGCCGCGGACGTCGGTCGCCGTGGTGATGACGGGGATGGCCCCTGCCGCGCGTGCCACAGTTTGCGCAAGCTCGTTCGCACCGCCCAAATGCCCCGACAAAAGCGGGACGGCAAAGCGCCCCGCCTCGTCGATCGCCACAACCGCGGAATCGCTTGCCTTCGAGGCGACATGCGGCGCGATCGCCCGCACGGCGATGCCCGCCGCGCCCACGAACAGGAGCGCGTCCGACGCTTCCCACGCGAGCGCCGTCCATGCGCGCAGGTCGGCCTTCCCCTCGCCGAACCCGCGCGAAACGGAAACGTCCCAGCCAGGGTCATCTTCACCTGTCTGCGCGCAATCGGAAAGCGCGCGTGCGGTGCGCTCCGCCAACGCATATCCCCTCTCAGTGAACGCTATGCAGGAAACCCTCATCTAGCGCACCACCATCGTCGAGAAGTAGCTGCCCCGATCGGGCACATCGTCGACCGAGCGGTACACGCGCTCGCCCGGAAGCCCACAGTCCTCTACGAGCTCGGCACCGTCGAAGGCGCCCTCCTCGCGAAGGATGCACTTCGTGTCCGCAAGCGAGCGGCGCGCCTTCATGACCACCTTCGTCCCCGGCCAGCTGATTGCGCGGCGCACGTCGTCGTAGCCGCCGGGCACGATGTGCAGAGGCGACGACATCTCGGGCGTGAGGTCGCGCTCGAGCGCCGCGGCGACCGCGCAGAAGCTCGGCACGCCGGGAATGGCGCGCGCCTCGAACCCGCGGGCGCGCACGTCGGGCGCTATGCGCTGGAAGGTGGCGTAGATGCTCGGGTCCCCCAGGTTCAGCAGCGCGACGTCGCGGACCGCATCCAGGTGCGCGACAAGCTCGCGAACAAGCGAGGCATGCTCGGCCGCGCGGCGCTCGACGTCGCGCGTCATCGAGAATCGCACGGGGATCACCGTCTTGCCTGTAAGGTCGACGGCGCCGCGCACGATGTCGAGCGCGACCATGGCCCCGTCCGCCGTCTGCGGTGCGGCGATGACCGGACACGATTCGATTGTGCGGACGGCCTTGATCGTGAGCAGTTCGGGGTCGCCAGGCCCCGTGCCCACGCCGTACAGCACGCCTTTACTCATACGTCGCCCCCAATTCCCCGATAACTGCATCGGCGCCCGACGTGCGGAAAAGCTCGCAGCGCTCGGCGTCGAACACGACCGCGGCGATGTCGCATGCGCCCGCCGCGCGGCGGCGCAACCTGTCCTCGATTGCCGCAGCGAGCGAGGCGCGCGCAGCGTCCCCCACGCCGGCGGCCTCGATTACCTCGAGCGCCGCCGTGGTCGTGACCGACGACATGATCTCGCACACGGTCTTCGCGCCCGCGCCGGCCAAGGCCGCGTGGGCGGCCAGAATCTCCGCGCGGCAGTCGGCGGTACGCGAATGGGTGTCCATGATGCCGCCCGCGACCTTCACCAGCTTGCCGATGTGTCCCACAAGAAGGACATTGGTAAATCCCTCGCGAACGCAGCAATCAATCGCATCGCCCACAAAGTTGGAGATGAAGACCACCGGCGCACCGTTTAGGTGAAAATGCCCCGAGATGAACTGCGCGCCGTAGTTGCCGGGCGTGAGCACAACTCCGCGCCGCCCCATAGCCGCATGCTGCCGGATCTCGAGCTCGATACTGTCGCGCAAGGCAGCGAGGCTGCGCGGCTCGACGATGCCCGTCGTGCCCAGGATGGAAATGCCGTCCTCTATCCCCAGGTGTGGGTTGAAGGTCTTTTCGGCAAGGGCGACACCCTCGGGTACCGAAATCGTCACAGCAATATTTCCAGAAAAGCCGTGCGCGGCGCACACCTCGCGCACCGCCGAAGTGATCATCGCGCGCGGCGTCGCGTTGATAGCGGCCGACCCCACCGGCTGCTCGAGCCCGGGCAACGTCACGCGCCCCACGCCCACGCCGCCATCGACGGAAACTTCCGATTCGCGCGCGGGCACGCCCTTGCTGCCCGCAGCGCCCGTGCCCGACCCCGCATGTTCCACGCGCGCGTACACGAGCACGCCGTCGGTCACATCGGCATCGTCGCCTGCGTCCTTTCGCACGGCGCACTGGGCGCACCCCTCGCCGATACATGCGTCAACCACGTCCGTCTCGACAGGCAGCCCGCCGGGGGTGACGATCGACACGCGGCCGACGGGCTTTCGTGACAAGAGCATCTCGCAGGCCGCCTTCGCCGCGAGCGCGGCGCAGCTCCCCGTGGTGTAGCCGCAGCGCAGGCGGGTCGTCCCGGTATATATGTAGTGCTCGAAGGCCACGCTAGCTGCTCGCCTTTCGATACCCCGTGGCAAACGAAGGGTCGTAAAGCTTGCTGCGCTCGTACGACTCCGCTTGCGCGCCGTTGTGCGCAAGCCCGCCACGAGCTCCGAGCACGCGGCCCACCACCACGAGCGCCGTGCGGTCGATGCCCTCTCGCGCGCCCGCATCGGCGAGCGTGCCCACTGTGCAGCGCACCACGCGCTCCTCAGGCCAGGTCGCCTTGTACACGAGCGCCGCCGGCTCGTCGGAGCTGCGGCCCGCGCCCAAAAGCTCGGCGGAAAGCTCGGCGAGCATACCCGAGCTCAGGAAGATGACCATAGTCGAGCCGCTTTCCGCCATGGTGCGCATGCCCTCGCCCGCGGGCATGGGGGTACGTCCGGAAAGCCGCGTGATCACGACCGACTGGCTGATTCCCGGCAGCGTGTATTCCTGGCGAAGCGCCGCCGCGGCACCGCAAAAGCTCGACACGCCGGGCACCACCTCGTAGTCCACGCCGCGCGCGTCGAGCGCGTCCATCTGCTCCTGGATGGCGCCGTACAGGCACGGGTCGCCCGTGTGCAGGCGCACCACTTCCTCGCCCCGCGCATCTGCCGCGCACATCACGTCGAGCACTTCCTCCAAGGTCATGTGCGCGCTGTCGTAGACGACGCAGGATTCCTTGCACTCGGCGAGCAGCTCGGGATTCACAAGGCTTCCCGCCCAAACGACTACGTCGGCCGCGCGCAGAAGGCGCGCCCCGCGCAGCGTGATAAGGTCGGCGGCGCCCGAGCCTGCGCCAACGATATGAATCATCCGAGCCTTCCCTTCCCGTTTCTCATCGCAACCGTTTACGCCGCCATTCGCGCAGCGGGCAAAACACGGCGCCTGCGGCAGCAATCGGCGCAAATACGCAGGCAGGAGGCGCAATGCCGCCCGCGCTGGCTTTGACACGTTCACAAGTGCCCACTATCATAGTAAAAGTTTCGGCAACGAGCATATGACAATCGGATAAAAGGAAATGACCGGCGCGGCGCCTGCACAGCCCGCGCTGGCTTGCGGAGGGAACCAGGTGGGAATCCTGGGCAAGGGACATTACTGTATAGGACGCGCGGGCGAACCGCCTCGCGCCCCAAGCCAGACTGCTTCGCCTTTTCCTCACGGCATCGCCGTGGCGTTAGCTCCTTGTGAACCCCGAGGGGTGCGCTTTTCTTTCGCTTGTGCCGACAAGCAACTGTCGCCGGGGGACCGGCAAACCGAGGAAAGGAAAAACCATGTCCGACCAGATGTCACGCCGCGGCTTCATGGGCGCCGCAGCAACCGGAGCCGTCGCGCTCGCCGGAGTCGCGCTCGCGGGCTGCTCCAACACCTCCGCGAGTTCCGAGAAATCTAGTGAAAAGGAGAAGGCCGCGAAGCCGGTCATCCTCGTCACGAGCTTCGGCACGAGCTACAACGACTCGCGCCACATCACCATCGGCGCCATCGAAGACGCTATCCGCGAGAAGTACTGGCAGGACTACGACATCCGCCGCGCCTTCACCGCGCAGATCATCATCGACAAGCTGAAGAAGCGCGACGGCATCACGATCGACAACATGACCGAGGCGCTTGACCGCTGCGTGGAAGACGGCGTGAAGGAAATCGTCGTGCAGCCGACGCATCTCATGGCTGGCCTGGAATACGCCGACGTGAAAGACGAGCTCGACAAGTACGCCGACAAGTTCGACAAGATCTCGCTCGGCGACCCGCTGCTCACCTCCGACGACGACTACAAAAAGGTGGCCGCAGCCATTAAGGAGAACATGGCGTCCTTCGACGACGGCGAGACGGCGCTGTGCCTCATGGGCCACGGCACCGAAGCCGATTCCAACGCCGACTATGCCAAGATGCAGGAAGTGTTCAAGAACGAGGGCTTGACGCAGTTCTTCGTCGGCACCGTCGAGGCTGAACCGACCTGCGAGGATGTTATCGCCGCTGCGAGCGCCGCAGGGTACAAGAAGGCCGTGCTCACGCCGTTCATGGTGGTCGCGGGCGACCACGCGAACAACGACATGGCAGACGAGACCGACCCCGACAGCTGGGCTGCGAAGTTCGTGGCCGCCGGCTTCGAAGTGACGTGCCTGCTCCAGGGTCTGGGACAGAACGCCGCGGTCGACGACATCTACGTCTCGCACGTGGACGACGCCATCGCCAAGCTGTAAACTCGCCGCGCACGGGAGCGCCGGTCGCGTCCCCGTGCAACGGGCATGCGCCTTCCCCGACCGACGGCGCATGCCCGTTGCATTCGCATCCCGCCCGCCCACCGCACGGCGCGGGCTGTAGAAGCGATTGAAAGGAATCCCTCCATGTTGAAGAAAACCCTCGTCTTCGCCCTGTCGGCGGCGCTTCTCGCGTTCTCGCTCGCCGGCTGCGCCGGAAATTCAAGCGACAGCGCAAAGGCAAGCAATACCGATTCCCAGGAAAAGACCGAGCAGGCGGCCGATGCGACCGAGGGCGCAAGCGCTGCCCCCATCACCGCCGACAAGGTGGCCGACGGCACCTATCCGATCACCGTAGATTCCAGCTCGAACATGTTCAGGATTGTGGACGCCCAGCTCATCGTGGAAAACGGCTCCATGCACTGCGTGATGACGCTTTCCGGCACGGGCTACGGCAAGCTCTTCATGGGCACGGGCGACGAGGCTGCCGCCGCGAGCGAGGCCGACTTCATCCCCTATGTGGAAAACGCGGAAGGCAAGTACACCTACGACGTGCCCGTTGATGCGCTCGACGAGGACACCGCCTGTGCCGCGTGGAGTATTAGAAAAGAGCAGTGGTACGACCGCACGCTTGTGTTCGAATCCGCCGGCGTCGATCTGCGCGCCGACGCACTGAAGTAACGCCATGCGGTCGATTCTTCCCAAGGGGGAAAACAGGAAGCTCCACAGCATCGCGGCGCGCGCGATCGCCTGCGTTCTCGTCGCCCTGCTCGCGCTTTCCTTCGCGGGGTGCAGTGCGAGCCCGAACGCGACCGGTGGCACGGCGGGCTCTCAGGAATACACTGTGAGTGTCTCGCTTTCCGGCGGGTCAGGGCGCGCAAGCATCGCCTCACCCACCACAATTGTGAAGGATGGCGACACCTACACCGCGACCATCACCTGGTCGAGTTCGAACTACGACAAGATGACCGTCGACGGCGTGGACTACGCGCCCGTAAACGACGGCGGCAACTCCACGTTCGAGATACCCGTCACGCTCGACGAGGACATCGCCGTGTCGGCCGAGACCGTCGCCATGTCGACGCCGCACACCATCGACTACACGATCCACTTCGACTCATCCACCATGAAGGAGAAATCGGGCGACGATGCAAGCGGCAGCTCCCCTGCAGGAACGGCTTCAAGCGCCGCGGCCGACTTCCACAACGCCGATTTGGGCTGCGGCTGGGAGCCGACGGGGGCGCTTCAGCTTGAATACGCCGAGCACTTCACTGTCGACGAGTTCGAAGGCGGTCTGCGGCTTATCTGCGTTTCGAATGGGGAGCGTTTCCTCGTGGTGCCGCAAGATGCGAAGGTACCTGATGGGTTGAGCTCCGACATCGCGGTCATAAGGCGCCCCGCCGACAAGGTGTACCTCGTGTCGTCGGCGACGATGTGCCTGGTCGACGCGCTCGATGCGAACGACAATATCATCATGTCGGGCACGAAGGCCGACGATTGCTCGGTCGCGGGCTTCAAAAGCGCGCTCGAAAGTGGGGCGATCGCCTACGGCGGCAAGTACAGCGCGCCCGACTACGAGCGAATATCGGCCTCGGGCTGCACGCTCGCCATCGAGAACACCATGATCAACCACACGCCCGATGTGAAGGAAAAGCTGCAGAAGCTCGGGCTCGTCGTGCTCACCGAACAGTCGTCGAGCGAGCCCGAAGCACTCGGGCGCGTCGAGTGGATTAAGCTTTTCGGCGTCCTGTTCGACAAGGAAGACGAGGCCGCGCACCTGTTCAACGAGCAGAAGGCCCGCGTCGAGCAAACATCGGGGCTCGCGTCGTCAGGTAAAACCGTGGCGTATTTCTACATTAACTCGAACGGGGCCGCCGTCACGCGGCGGGCGGGCGACTACGTGGCGCAGATGATCGAGCTTGCAGGCGGCAGCTATGCGCTCGATGACGCGCAGACGGCGTCGACGTCAGGTTCGTCAGTAACGCTCGAAATGGAGCGCTTCTACGCGACGGCGAAGGATGCCGACATCATCGTCTACAACGGCACCATCGACGAATCGGTTGCCACCTTGAACGACTTCGTAGGCAAAAACGCGCTATTGTCGCAGTTCAAAGCCGTGAAGAACGGCAACGTCTGGGTCACAAGCGCCGACATGTACCAGCAGATGACTTCTACCGCCGACATTATCGACGAGCTGCACGGGGCGTTCACCGGCGATGACGCGAGCGACTTCCATTATCTGAGGAAGCTCGGTTAGCGCCATGAGAAGCCGGCTTTCCATGGCATACGACGAATCGGGGCGCGCCGCGCGGTGTCGCGTCGTGACGGCGCTGCTCGCTGTTGCCCTCATCGTGCTCGTCGGGGCCAACCTGTGCATCGGGAGCGCGCTCGTGCCCGCAGACCACATCCCCGGCATCCTTTCGGGCGGCGCGGCCAATTCCATGGAAAGCCAGGTCATCTGGGAGATTCGCCTGCCGCGCGTGCTTTCAGCCGTGCTTCTCGGCGGGGCACTTTCGCTTTCCGGGTTCCTGCTGCAGACGTTTTTCAACAACCCCATCGCCGACCCGTTCATCTTGGGCGTCTCCTCGGGCGCAAAGTTCGTCGTCGCGCTTACGATGATCGTACTTCTAGGCGCGAACCAGGCCATGTCCTCGCCGGCCATGGTGGCCGCAGCGTTTCTGGGCTCGCTTATCACCATCGGCTTCGTGCTCCTCATCGCACGGCGCATAAGTTCCATGGCCATGCTCATCGTGGCGGGCGTCATGGTGGGATACATCTGCTCGGCGGCGACGAACTTCCTCATCGCCTTCGCCGACGACCAGTCCATCGTGAACCTGCACAACTGGTCTTTGGGTAGCTTCTCGGGTTCGAGCTGGGACGACATCGCGATCATCGCGGTCGTGGTGATCACCGTGAGCGCATGCGTATTCGCGATATCGAAGCCCCTTTCCGCCTTCCAGCTGGGAGAAGCCTACGCGAAAAGCGTCGGCGTGAACGTCGCACGCTTCCGCGTGGTGCTCGTCCTTCTAGCGAGCATGCTCTCCGCCTGCGTGACCGCGTTCGCTGGTCCGGTGTCGTTCGTAGGCATCGCGGTTCCGCATCTCGTGAAGTCGGCGCTAAAGTCGTCGAAGCCCATCCGCGTGATTCCTGCGTGCTTCTTGGGAGGCGCCATCTTCTGCGCGGGCTGCGATTTGATCGCGCGCACGCTGTTCTCTCCCGTCGAGCTTTCCATCAGCGCCGTCACCGCCATCTTCGGCGCTCCGGTGGTTATCGCGCTCATGTTGAAGAAGCGGGTGAGGTAGATGGGGGAATTCGTGCCGCGGCCCAAAACGCTCGGAGGGGACATTCCATGCTTAGACAGTCCTGAGCTCGCACGAAAGCGCCAGAAGGCACTTTCGGCTCGTGCGGAACTGCGCGCGGAACGCCTCCTCCGAGCGGAGCCGAACCTCGAAACTACGGTCGAAACGCAGGCTGACGGAGCGCCGCTTTTCCACATAAGCGACCTGTCGGCGGGCTACGACAAGAAGGTCGTAGTCGAAGGCGTCGATCTGGAGGTTCGCGCGGGCGACGTCGTGGCGCTCATCGGGCCGAACGGCTCGGGCAAGTCGACCATCTTGAAAACCATCACACGCCATCTGGCACCGCTTGCCGGCGCGGTCGAGCTCGACGGGCGGGAGATTTCCCGATGGAAGACGGCGGAGTTTGCAAGGAACCTTGCCGTTATGCTGACAGATCGCCCCCGGACCGAGCTCCTCACCTGCCGCGATGTCGTAGAGGCAGGAAGGCACCCCTACACCGGGCGAATGGGCACACTCTCGCCCGACGACCATAGTCGGGTCGACGAGGCCATGAAAACCGCACATGTGGAAGAGCTCGCCGAGCGCGACTTTATGCAGATAAGCGACGGGCAACGCCAGCGCGTCATGCTCGCACGCGCCATCGCGCAGGATCCGCGTGTGCTCGTGCTCGACGAGCCCACGTCGTATCTCGATATCCGCTACCAGATCGACCTGCTGCGAATACTTCGCCACCTTGCGAAATCGCGGAATGTGGCTGTCATCATGTCCATCCACGAACTCGAGCTCGCGCAGAAAAGCGCCGACAAGGTGATTTGCGTGAAGGACGGCCGGGTCTTCCGCGCCGGCGCACCCGAGGACATATTCACGCGCGAGACGATTGGCGAGCTCTACGGCCTTCAGCATGGCACCTTCAACGAGCGCTTCGGCAGCGTGGAAATTGGGCGCCCGCACGGCGATGCGAACACGTTCGTCATCGCCGGCGCAGGTACGGGGTCGGCTGTGTTTCGCCAGCTCGTCCGGCAGGGCAAGGCGTTCTACGCGGGCGTTCTGCACGAAGGGGACATCGACTGCGAGCTCGCGCGCGACCTGGCAGCGGAATGCGTGGCCGAGCGCGCCTTCGAGCCGATCGGGGATAAAACCATAGCCCGCGCCAAAGAGCTCCTCGTCCACTGCGCGCGCCTTATTGTGTGCCCCGCCGCCTTCGGCACCATAAACGCCCGCAACGCAGAGCTCGTCGAGTTCGCACGCTCGCATGGTATCGAGGTCATGTGAGCGTGCGAAGGCGCATCGGAGGATTCCCAATTGGAGTGGGAAGGATAAACTGGACTTTCTTTTAATGATCCTCAGGCTACAGCTCCTACGCCGGCGAGGTCTACAAGGCGCCGGAGAACCTCGTAAACAGGAATTTCCACGCCGACGAGCCCAACCTGCTGTGGCTCACCGACATCACCGAGTTCAGACTCCCGGGCGGCGAGAAGGTCTACCTGAGCCCGGTCATCGACTGCTTCGGCGGGATGCTCGTCGCCTGGTCGATCGGGCTGCACCCCGACAAGCGCCTCACGAACTCGAGCCTGCGCCTAATCCAAGCGAGATTCCAGACTCGATAGGCCATTGAGAGTCAGGTCGTTGGCGACCTCCGAGACGCGCTCGATAGGAACCGAGCCATCAGACAGGGCCCACGTGCGATAGATACCGATAATACCCGACAGCAAGAACGCCAGATAGTAGTCGAACATCTCGTCCTTGAGACCTTGGGGCAGCAGATCGCGCTCGGCAATCTCGTGTTCGAGCGGCGCACGAAGACGAGCCATAAAATCATCGAGCGGAATGTTCTCGATCAGCTGACGATTGAGCACCAAGTTGTTGCATAGTGCCTCGTTAACGGTTTTAAAGAAGGTCGCCGCCGCGCCCAGGGCGCGCTCGTTGGTGTCGCCGTCCATGGAGGCAAGCGTTTTCTCAACCGAGTCGACAATCATCTCCACCACATCGACGGCAATGGCATCGAGCAAGCCATCAACCGTACCAAAGTGAACGTAAAAGGTCTTGCGGTCGACATTGGCCTCGCGCGCGATGGCACTCACCGTAATGTCTGCCAGCGGCTTTTCCATGAGCAGGCGCTCGAAAGCGGAAAGGATGGCATTGCGGCTGCGAACGATGCGGCGATCAAGACGCGGTTTGCTGGTGTCCATAGACGTGTCCCTTCGATATGC
This sequence comes from Collinsella sp. AF14-35, assembly GCF_003464565.1. NCBI lineage: Bacteria > Bacillati > Actinomycetota > Coriobacteriia > Coriobacteriales > Coriobacteriaceae > Collinsella > Collinsella sp. AF14-35. The sequence goes on along the minus strand of NZ_QRZD01000002.1, from coordinate 92,729 downwards.
GGGCATTCATCAACAGATGAGAGATAATCTACGTAAGAGGATTATCCCCCATACAGCACAAATATGCCCCGCATCATGAAGAACGCACGACTGTCCTACTGCGACTTAGGGTGCTTCTTCTTATTGAGTGCCGACGGAGATACGCGGATACCGTCGCCCGTCTGTCGCACATAGGCTTTATGAGCCGGCTTAGCGGTCCCAGAAGCCTTCTGAGCGTGCTTCCTGGGATCAACGGTAACAGCATTCGTGGGGTGCGGCTTAGTGGGCGCAGAGGGCGTCTGAGGCGCGCGGCCGAGCTTGCGCATCACGCGATCCCAGCGCGCATGGATACTCTCGTTGTGGGCGCTCTTAAGGCCCAGCAGGGGCGCAGCCAAAATGGTCGGCGCGATAAACGTAATGAGACGCCACAGCAGATAGCCGGCGGTCGAAGCCGACCCAAAGAAATGACCCAAGAACAAAGCAAAGCCGCCCTCAGCGCCACCAGTTCCACCGGGCAAGGGAACCGCAGAGCTCAGCAGCTGGACAAAGGCGCTCGCGGCCATGACCGAGAAAAAGTCGACCTCGTGGTGGCCAAAGGCGAGCATCAGAAAATACGGCACCAGATAGAAAAACGCGAGCTGCAGCATGGTGATAAACACGGTGAGCAGCATGGAAGAAAAATGTCCGGCCGAAAGCTTGAACTTCTCGGAGAAGGAGTAGATCTCGCCATCGACAAACGAGCGCCATCCCTCGATCTTAGTGGCCGAGACACCTATGCGCTCGAGCCAATTGATGATGCAATGGGCGACGCGCGTGACGGTCTTAGGCATGAGCGCGACGGCGAAGATGCCGAGCAGGATGCAGCAGTGACCGCCAAAACTAAAGACGCACAGCAGCGTCATGTCGCCATAGCGCTCGGCAAAAAACGGCATGCGAGCAAGCAATAGGATAGCGCCCCAGGCAACTAGGCCAAACTGATACACAATAAATCGGGTGAACTGCGTGGCACCCGCTTCGCCCACGTTTTGGCCCGCTTTGGTCAGGCGGTAGATCTGGGCAGGCGTAGAGCCCATCATCATGGGCGTCAGGTTGCCAAAGAAGATGCCACTCGCCTCGACCGAGATCAGGTCGCGAATGCCGACGGGTGAATTGGGGTCGAGCCAGACGGCGATCGCATAGGCCACAATGCCAAAGAACAGATACATGAACATGCAAAGACACGCGACAACGAGCCAGGGCGCCTGGACGCTCGACATAGCAGCCCAGAACTGCCCCATCTGCCCGGTTACCACCAGATAGACGATATAACCCACCAGCACAACGCCGATAAAGATTGCGCCGCGGCGTGCGCTCTTATTGTCATCGCCGCCCGAGGCCTCAACCTCGACCTGGGGCTTGGACGTATGCTGAGAGGACTCCGTCATGAGACTCCTTCTAACAGTCAAAATATCTTGGTTATTGTACCCGTAAGGGCCATAAGCAGAACGCAAAGCTCTTGTTCAAACGGGAATGACAGACAGTTGTTTGATAATAAAAAACCCGGTCTTCCGTGGAAAGACCGGGTATCAGATGCGTGGTAGCCCGTACCAGATTCGAACTGGTGATCTCCGCCTTGAGAGGGCGGCGTCCTAAACCGCTAGACGAACGGGCCATAAGCCTCAGCAGAAAAGAAGTGGTAGCCCGTACCAGATTCGAACTGGTGATCTCCGCCTTGAGAGGGCGGCGTCCTAAACCGCTAGACGAACGGGCCACATGACATCTGCACTGCCGTGCTGCGAGGAAATATATTACGGGACAAAAAACGCAAGCGCAAGAAGAAATTCCAAATTGCCGAAATTTTGTCGCGAGGTTATGGAACGCGCAGGTCAACAAGGTAGCTAATTTGGGACGGGGCTATTTTAGCTACCCTAGGTGGAGATGAGTCAGGAGGGCTTCGCGGTTGTTGGGGATGTTGTCCTCGATCACGGCGTCGAGGGCGGCGTTGAGAAGCTGTCCCAGCTCCGGCCCCGGCTTGACGCCGGCGCGGATCAGGTCGCCACCATTGATGGCAAGCATCTTGAGTGTATAGGGCTCCCCCGCCTGCAGCAGATCGTGGGCGAGCGTACGCATCTCCTCGATCGTCTCGACGTAATAGAAGCACGAGGGCGCCTTGCCGAGCGTGTCGGCACGCTTAAGGTCCATGAGCTCGTCCATCAGACGCGGCGTATCGACACCCTCGCCCGAAAGCGCGCGCATCATATTGAGCAGGCAGGAGCGCTCGGGGAGCAGCGGCTTGTCATGGTATTTGATCAGCAGGCACACATCGCGCACCAAATCGTGCGAGAGCGCCAGGCGATCCATGATGACACGCGCCTTCTTGACGCCGAGCTCGGGATGACCGTAGAAGTGGCCGCTGCCGTCGTGATCGACCGTAAAGCACTCGGGTTTGGAAACGTCGTGCAAAAACGCCGCCCACATAAGGCTCGACGAGGGCGCGACGCCGTCGCACAGCGCCAGCTCCCCTGCCACCGTCAGCACGCGGGCGATATGCTCGTAGACGTTAAACGCATGATAGACGCTGCGTTGATCAAACCCGCGAGCGGACGCGAGCTCGGGCACGGCGGCGCAAACAAGCTCGGGGTAGCGCAGCATCGCGTCTCCCCCATGGCCGGTCGAAAGGATACCCTCGAGCTCAATGCCCACGCGCTCGCGCGCCACGGCATCGAGCAGCGGCGCGCACTCGGCAAGGGCACACTTGGTCTCGGGCTCAATCACAAAGTCTAGGCGGCAGGCAAAGCGCACCGCGCGCAACATGCGCAGGGCATCCTCGTTAAAGCGGCGCTTAGGATCACCGACGGCGCGAATCAGCTTGCGGTCTAGGTCGCCCTGGCCATCGTAGCGGTCGACAAGGCCGCGCTCGGGATGCCACGCCATGGCATTGACGGTAAAGTCGCGGCGCGCCAGATCGTCCTCAAGCGAAGCGGCGCGCTCCACACTCTGAGGATGACGACCGTCGGTATAGAAGCCGTCCAGGCGATAGGTGGTGACCTCAATGCGCTCGCCATCGCAAATAGCCGTAATGCCGCCAAATTTAATGCCCGACTCAACTACGGCAATACCGGCGGCCTCGAGTGCCGCCTTGGACTCCTGCCACAGGCCGCTACAGCACATGTCGACATCGTGGCTGGGACGTCCCATCAGGGCGTCACGTACCCAACCGCCCACGTACCAGGCCTCAAGACCGGCATCCTCGAGGGCTCGCAACACGCACAGAGAGGCGGCTGACGGCTGCGTAGCGTTGAGCGAAACATTGCACATTCCTGTGGCCTCCTGCAATTGCGGGCATATCGATTGATGGTTTCCATGAAGTCTAGCAAGAAATGAGAGCGGGCGCACACGCGAACGCGCTTCAAGCACGATTGGATCCCAAGGCATCGACTACAAACATGAAAAAGCACCCGCCTCGGCAATCCGAGACGGGTGCTCTACAAAGCAAAGATGCAAGGTCCGTGCGCTGCGTTAGCAGACCTGACGGATGGCGATGCCCTTCTGATACTCATCGACCTTAGCAAAATCGCCCAGACCCGGGCACTCGACCACGTTGGCGCCGGTGGCCATCGAGAGGCGCAGGGCGTCCTCGACGCGCTCGGGAGCGTCGTGCCACACGGACAGGAAGGCGGCCAGCGAAGAGTCACCGGCGCAAACGGTCGACAGCAGCTTGACCTCAAAGGTACGGTTGGCAAACCAGATGTGCTCGCCGTTGGAGAAGTACGCGCCGGCGCCACCCAGGGTCAACAGCACGTTCTTGGCGCCCTTGGCATGCAGTTCGGCCATCGCGCCCTTGACAGACTCGTCGTCGCCACCGCTCACCTTAATGCCAAAGATGTCGAGCAGCTCGTCGTCGTTAGGCTTAATGAGGAGCGGCTCCATAGCAATGAGGTCGGCCAACTGATGGCTCGAAATATCGAGCACGAACTCGGCGCCCTTTGCCTTAACGCGGCGAAGCACCTCGGCCAGGAAGCCCTCAGAGGTGTTGGGGGGCAGCGAGCCGCTAATGACCAGGCAGGTCATGTCGTCAAGTGAATCGATGAGCTCAAACATCTCCTGCTCGTTGGCAGCGTTGATGGCGGCACCGGCATTGACCATGTTGTACTCGGTGTCGGGACCGGCGTTGAGGAACACGTTGACACGCGTGATGCCGTCAGTCCACACGGGCTTGACGGGCACGCCAAGGGCCTCGGCGCCCTTAACGATAAACTCTCCCGAGAAGCCGGCGAAGAAGCCCAGGATCGTGGTGTCGACGCCGTAGTGGTCGAGCGTAAAAGAGACGTTGAGACCCTTGCCGTTGGGGGTGTAGACAGCGTTACGGGTGCGGGTGACGGTGTTGGCGGACAGGCCATCGCAGGAGATGTTGTAGTCAATAGCGGGATTTGCAGTGAGCGTATAAATCATGAATGTTCCTTTCACGAAGCAACGTGTTAATGAAAGTATATTCCACACATCGGTAAAAGGCTAGGACAACTCGGTAAACGGTGTGGAAGCGATGAAGTACGGCAGAACATGTCTCCCCCATGGCAGAACAAAAAAGGCGCCCCGGTCGAAACCGGGACGCCGTATGCGCACGAGTTTGTCGCGTTTCGCTTACTTGCGATCGAGCTTGCGGACAGCAACGCGCTTGCTGTACTCGTCGACGTGACCAAAGTCGCCGATGCCGACGGACTCAGCAACGTTGGCGCCGGTGGCCATAGCGAGCTTCATGGCCTCCTCGACGTTGTCGCGATCCCTGTACCACTTGTGCAGGAACGCAGCGAGGGTGCAGTCGCCGGCGCAGACGGAAGAGACAAGCTTGATGTTGAACTCACGCTTGGCATACCAGATGTCCTCGCCGTTGGAGAAGTAAGCGTCACCGCGGCTACCACGGGTGAGCAGCACGTTCTGGACGCCGGCCTCGTGAGCCAGCTTCATGGCAACGCGGACCTCGTCGTCGGTGTCGACCGGCACGCCGAAGATAGCCTTCATCTCGTGATGGTTCGGCTTAATGAGCAGCGGCTTCTTGTGAGCGAGCTCCTTGAGCTTGTCGGAGGACAGGTCCAGGACGACGTCGGCGCCACGGGCCTGAGCGTGCTCCATGACCTGAGCCAGGAAGTCGGGCGTAGCTTTGGGAGGCACGGAGCCGGAGACGATCAGGCACTCAAGGTCGCCCGCGGTGTCCAGGATGTTGTAGAGCTCCTCCTGGTGCTGCGGCGTGATCGGAGCACCGGGGTTGAGGATGCCGTACTCGTGCTGGCCATCGTTGACGTAGGTGTTAATGCGCGTGATACCGTCGGTCCAGACCGGGCGGCAAAGGCAACCCAGGTTCATGACCTCCTCGACGATGAACTTGCCCGTGAAGCCGGCGAAGAAGCCGAGAGCGACGGTGTCGACGCCCATCTTCTTAAAGGCGAAGGACACGTCGAGGCCCTTGCCGTTAGCCGTGTAGCTGGCCGAGCCGGTGCGGACGTTCTCGTCGGGCTCGAGCGGAGAGCTCGAAACCGTCATGTCGACAGCCGGGTTAGCGGTTAGCGTGTAGAACATTTACAGTACCCCCTGTATATGTGAGGGCCGCGTGGCCGGCCCATTCCAACCACGCGGTTACCTCTGATACCAAATTAGCGAGCTGCGGACTCGAGCAGTGCCTTGACCTCGGCAGCGGTGTTGCAGGCGAGCGCCTTCTCGGCAAGCTCGTCGCACTCGGCCTTGGTCCACTGGCTGATGGTCTTGCGGGCGCGCAGGATGGACGGAGCGCTCATCGAGAACTCCTCCAGGCCCCAGCTGATCAGCAGCGGCTCGAGCAACGGATCGGCAGCGGCCTCGCCGCACATACCGACCATGATGCCGGCCTTCACGCCGCTCTCGATGATGTTCTTGAGCGAGCGGAGCACGGCGGGATAGTAAACCTGGTACAGGTTGGAGATGGTGTCGTTGCCACGGTCGGCGCACATGGTGTAGCCGATCAGGTCGTTGGTGCCGATGGAGAAGAAGTCGGCGACCTCGGCCAGGCGGTCAGCGAGCAGCGAGGCGGCAGGCGTCTCGACCATGATGCCGACCTCGATGTTCTCGTTGAACTTGCGACCCTCTTCGGTCAGCTCGGTCTTGCACTGCTCGACGAGCTCCTTGACGGCCACGACCTCCTCGACGCAGGTGACGAGCGGGATCATGATCTTGACGTCACCAAAGGCGCTGGCGCGCAACAGGGCGCGGAGCTGGACCTTGTACTGATCGGGGTTGGCCAGGCAGTAACGCACGGCACGGAAGCCCATGAAGGGGTTCTCTTCCTTGACCATGTGCAGGTACGGGATCTCCTTGTCGCCACCCACGTCGAGAGTACGGATGATGACCGGAGCGCCCTTGAGCGCGCTGGCGACCTTGCGGTAGGCGTTGAACTGCTCCTCCTCGGAAGGAAGCTCGGCAGAGTCCATGAACAGGAACTCGGAGCGGAACAGGCCGATGGCCTCGGCATCGTGATCGAGCGCGTTGGGCACATCGTCGGGATTGCCGATGTTGCAGGCGATGATCTTCTTGATGCCGTCGGCAGTCACGGACGGCTTGCCGCGGAAGGCCTCGAGGGCCGCCTTCTCGGCAGCGAAGGCCTCGGCCTTAGCGGTGTAGGCGGCGAGCGTCTCCGCATCGGGATCGGCCTCGACGATGCCCTTGCCACCATCGACGACGACGGTCATGCCGTTACGCAGCGCGGTGCAGCTGTTGGCAACCGAAAGAACAGCCGGGATCTCGAGGGCGCGGGCGATGATCGCGGAGTGCGACGTACGGCCACCGGTCTCGGTAACGATACCGGCAACGTGAGCCTTATCGATCGTAGCGGTCATGGACGGCGTGAGGTCGTGCACGACAACGACGGTGTTCTCGGGCAGGACGGAGAGGTCCACGACCTCCACGCCCAGCAGCTCGGCCAGAATGCCGGTGCGGATGTCGGCGATATCGGCCGCGCGCAGGCGGAACATCTCGTCATCCATGGACAGGAACATGTTCTCGAACATGGTCGAGGTGTCCATGAGCGCCTGCTCGGCACAGGTGCCGGCATCAATGGCGGCGTTGATGGCGTCGGTCATGCCCGGATCCTGAGCCAGGACGATATGTCCGCTCATGATCTCGGCCTCGGCCTCACCCACCGTCTCCTTCATGTGGTCGGCCTGAGCCTGAGTCTTCTCGCAGAACACCGAAAGAGCGTTCTGGTAGCGCTCCTTCTCGGCTGCCGAATCGGCAACCTCGTGCGGCTCAAACGTCAAGTCAGGATCGGTGGCGACCATGACGGTGCCGATTCCGATGCCCTCGGAAGCGTTGACTCCCTGATACATTTCCCATTCCTCTCTCCGTGTCATGTGATAAAGCGTTTTGCCATATCCATGACAAAAGAGCGCAGCTACCTTGCAACAGGTCACTGCGCCCCCAAATATGAACTTAGTTGTTCAACATGCGACCCGTTTGAGTTCTACTCGCCAAGACCGCTCTTGATGAGCTCGATGGCAGCAGCCAGAGCCTCGGCCTCGTCAGCGCCGTCGCACTTAACCTCGACCTCGGTACCGCAGGGGATACCAGCAGCCATGAGGGCCATCGGGGACTTACCGTTGACCTCCTTCTCAGGGGTGACGACCGTCACGTCGCAGGCGTACTTGCCCATGGTGGAGGCGAAGAGGCCAGCCGGACGCATGTGCAGACCCTGAGGATTAACGAGGGTAGCCTTCTCAGAAACCATAATTGACTCCTTTTTTGTGTTTAACCCCTGTCATGCATGTGGCAGGAGTCAGATTCACGACGTTGTTTATATTAACTCACATCAAACGGTTTTTCATTGTGTTTCGCACGAATTGTTGGACAGATGTCTGTTCTGTCCGCTTGCTCGCCCCGGACCCCGCGCGCGGACCCATGAGATTTCCTGCTCTACAGTCCTGCTCGCACGAAGAGCACATTAAGTGCTCTTCGGCTCGTGCGGAACTCGCGATAAATCTCATGGCCCCCGCGCGCGGGGTCCGGGGCGAGCAAGCTGCGGAAACTCGGTCGGTCCAAAGTAATATCGTGCGAACGGAATTCTGGCTGAATTATTGTTCGCGTGGGTGATTCAGTCGATGAGGGCTATTAATGCCCTGTTGGGGACTAAGGAGTGTCCCGGGGTGCCGGCAGGAAAGGAACGTCCCTAAGTGCCAGGTGGCATGAAAAAAGGCGAGGACCCGTAGGGAGTCCTCGCCTTTGTTACAGGGGGCGATGTAATTCGCGCGCTGTGGGATTAGACCAGGCGGGCGTTGATCGTCTTGGCAATCTCGGCGGCGTCGGTGGAACCCTTGACGGTGGCACGGAAGCCCTCGTCCATGAGCGCCTCGGCGACCTTGGACAGGATCTTGAGGTGCGTGGTGCCGGCCTGGGCACCGGGGATGAGCAGAGCGATAGCCACGTTGACGGGAGCGCCGTCCATGGTGTCCCAACCGGTCACGCCGGACTCGTCCTTGACGACGATGACGGCGGCCTCGGTAATGGCATCGGACTTGGCATGCGGAATGGCGAAGCCTTCCATCATGCCCGTGGTGCCCTCGGCCTCGCGGGCCAGGAAGGCGTTCATCACGGCGTCGGCGTCGCTCGCAAAACCGGCCTTAACGGCCTGGTTGGAGACGAAGCTCAGGACCTCGTCACGAGAAGCGAAGTCCTCGGCGACAAAGACGTTCTCGACCTTCACGAAGTCGGCAGCCTCGGCCTTGGGAGCCTCGACGGCAGCGGCCTTGGAAGCCTCAACCGGCTTGGCTACAGGAGCGGCCTTCTGATTCTTCTCGAAGTCGTACTTCTTGAAGGCCACGAACAGGATGCCACCGACAACAGCACCGATGAGGATCGCGAGGACCCAAAGCGGACCGTTCTCGACAACGGGCAGGACCAGGAAGCCACCGTGAGGCGCCGGATCGTGAACGTTGAACATAATGGTCAGGATCGAAGCGATAGAGGAACCGAGCATCATGATGGGCATGACCGGCCAGATGTTCTTGGTCATGAACGGAATGGCGCCCTCGGTGATGTGGGTGCAACCAAGAATGAGGTTGACGATACCGGCGTCGTGATCCTCCTGGCTGAAGTACTTCTTGCCGACAACGACGGCGAAGGTGGTGATCAGCGGTGGAACGATGCAAGCTGCGGAGACGGCAGCCATGAAGTTGGTGCCGAAATTGTAGGTATCGGTGCCAACGCCGGCAGCCAGTGCCTCGGTGAGCATGGCGGTACCGGTAACGTAAGCAGCCTTGTTGACCGGGCCACCCATGTCAAAGGCGCACATGCAGCCGATGGCAAGACCCAGGACAACGGCGCCAGAGGCGGACAGGCCCTTGAGGAAGTCCATCATGGCGGTGTTGATGGCAGCCATGGGGCCGGAGATGCCGAGCATGACCAGACCGACGATGGCGGTCGAGAACAGCGGGTACAGGAAGATAGCCTTGAGGCCGTCCAGGTTCTTGGGCAGACCGGCAAAGACCTTCTCGAGCAGCAGGATGACATAGCCAGCGAGGAAGCCGCCGACGATGCCGCCCAGGAAGCCGAAGCCCACGCCGGCGCCACCGGCGTCGATCATGCCGGTCTCGGCGTTAACAGGCAGGCCCTGAATGGCGATCATACCGGCAACAAAACCAGGGACGAGCGCCGGGCGCTTACCGATGGACTCGGCGATGTAGGCGGAAAGCACCGGAACCATGAGGTTCATGGCGATGCCGCCGATGATCTTGAGCATGGCGGCGAAGCTGTTGTAGTCAGCAGCCGTCGAATCGAAGGATGTGATGCCCCACAGGAACGAGACGGCGGTCAGAACACCACCGGCGACGACGAAGACCAGCATGTGGCTGACGCCGTTCATGAGGTGCTTGTAGATGACGTGACCGATGGACTCCTTCTCCTCGACCTCGTCCTCGACATCGGCAGCGGCTGCAACCGTGTTGTCGCCCTTGGCGGCGAGCGCGCGGTCAATCAGCTTACCGGCGGCCTCAACGGACAGGGCCTTGGAAACACCAACGGAAACCATGGGCTTACCGGCGAAACGCTCAGCCTGGACATCCTTGTCGGCTGCGACGACGACGGCCTTGGCACCAGCGACCTCACTCTTGGTGAGCTCGTTCTCGACACCGACCTGGCCATGAGTCTCGACCTTAATGGTCAGACCGCGCTCGGCAGCTGCCTTCTCCAGCGCCTCCTTAGCCATGAAGGTGTGCGCAATGCCGGTCGGGCAACCGGTGGCGGCTATGATGTCAAACTTAGCCATGTGTCCCTCCTTTTAAAGTTTTGCGCCCGCAGGCGCTCCCCTACACGCGCGTCCTTGCGCGCTTTTCCACAACTGAAAGATACCAACCTACCGTCCGCGTGAGAAGAGACAAGGTGCAATTCTCCGGTGAAAGATTCTTTCATAACCGTAAACGGTAGGTGAAGGTTTACCATCAACACTTGAAACGGCAAGGTGTATCTTGTTATTGAAAATCCCCCTATACTATGACATTACAAAACGATTCCGATTTTCATGCCAACCAGGAGCCATCCATGACCGATAGTAGCAAGAGCGCACTTTCCCTCATTAGTACCCATCAGGGATACAGCGAGTCCGAGCAGCGCATTGTCGACTATATATTGGAGCACCAGTCCGAGGCGCCACGCCTCACGGCGGCTCAGCTCTCACGCGCCGCCGCCACGTCCGAGGCGACCGTTTCGCGCTTCTGCCGCAAACTTGGCTTTGGTAGCTTCCGCAGCTTTCAGTTTTCGTTGGCGAGGGATTTGGAAAGCCAGCGCAACGAGGGCCTGACTGACGAAGTCTCGCTCGACAATATGGAGCAGAGCCTTAAGAACATCCTGGCTGCCAAGGTGAGCGAGCTTAATGCGACCATCGACGGGATCGACCACGATACGTTGGCGGCTGTTGTGCATGCCCTTAAGCATGCAGGGGTTATTGAGTTTGCGGCTGTGGGCAATACGAACGCGGTCGCGCTCGATGCGACGTTTAAGTTTTCGCAGCTGGGCCTGCGCTGCATGGCGAGCACCATTAGCGAGACATCAATCGGCTTTGCGCTCACGTTGCGCCCGGGTGACGTCATCGTGCTCATCTCAAACTCCGGCAAGTCGCGCCGACTGAATCGCATGGCAAAAGCGGCTCGCGACTGCGGTGCCACCGTAGTCGTCATCAGCAGCGACAGCAAGTCTCCACTCGCGCGCCTGGCAGACTACACTTTTAATACCGTCAACCACGAGGCGCTGCTGACGACGGGTGACTTTGCGTTCTCCAAGATCAGCGCCACGATGATCATCGAAGTTATCTACAACTTCCTGCTGCCCGAGATTGAAGACGCTCGCGAACATATCAGCTACTACGAGGAGCTCATCCAGCCGGACAAGGTCGTTGAGTAAAACGCGTAGTGGGACAAAAATTTCAGTCTATTTTGTCCCACCAACACCGCTGATACGACCTAGCCTCGAACTTCTTCGAGCATCTGCTTTGCGTGGGCCAAGCTTGCCTCGGACTGATCGCCGCTGAGCATGCGGGCGATCTCGGCGGTACGCGCTTCGCCGGTTACCTCGTCCAAATGCGTCTGGGGAACATCGCCCGGCTCCTTGCTGACAACATAATGCTTGTCGGCCATGACGGCGACTTGCGCCAAGTGGGTTACGACAATCACTTGATGCGTAGCGGCAAGATCGGCCAGCACACCAGCAAGAGCACGAGCCGTGGAACCACCGACACCGGCATCGACTTCGTCAAATACCAGTGTGTCGACGCCGTCAGCATTACCCAAGACCACCTTGCTCGCCAGCATGACGCGACTGAGCTCGCCGCCCGAGGCAATGCGGCGCAGAGGGCGCGGCGTCAATCCGGCACCGCTGCGATACAGAAGCTCGTAGCTCGAAGGGCCCGCGGGTGTCCACTCAGCGCGAGGGAGATCGCGGGACTCCCAGACCAGCTCAGCGCCGCCCATCTCGAGGCGTGCCATCTGACGACCCACCTCGTGACAAAAACGCGGGGCTGCCGTATTGCGTGCGCGCTTAAGCGCCTTGGCAGCGGCGAACAGTTCGTGCTCCGCCGCGCCGAGTGCCTCGCGTGCCTTCCTAATCTGCTCGTCACCATCGTCCACCAGCGATAACAACTCCCGCGAGTGGTCACGCATGGCAAATACATCGTCCATGGTGGGACCCCACTGCCGCAGAAGTCCCTTAAGGTCGGAATACCGCTCGCGCATGCGAGCGAGCTCGCGCGGGTCGAAGGCGACGCCATCGCGATAGGCACGAAGCTCGTTCGCGCTATCCTCAAGGGAGATGCAGGCATCCGAAAGTGCGTCGGCGATGTCACCCAGTTTGCGATCGACGGTAGCCATGCGCGACAGTTCTGCCACGGCGCCGTTCACGGCATCGAGCGCTCCCCCTTCGGAAGTAAGCGATGCATGGGCATCGTTGGCCGTCGCCACCAGCACCTCGGCATGCTCGGAGCGCGGCAGCAGTTCCTCGAGCTCCTCATACTCACCCGGCTTGGGGTCAACCTCGGCGATACGCTCCAGGGCGAAGCGCGCCTCCTCGACGCGACTCCCCTGCGCTCGCGACGCCTCCTCTACGCGACGGACCTCCTTGGCAGCCGCACGCGACGCCTTAAAGCAGACACGGTACTTTTCCAGCGCCTCGAGCGCAGAGCGACCAGCCCAGGCATCGACCATGGCAACATGATGTGCCGGATCGAGCAGGCGCTGATGTTCATGCTGGCCGCACAGATCCATCATCACGCCGACGCGCTCGGAAAGCTCGCGCACGCTGGCAATGCGACCGTCAATCTTCACGCGGCTGCGGCCCTCGGCAGAAAGGCTACGCTGTACGGTGAACCCCTCCGTGTCGTGCGGACCGTCGAACAGGCGCGCCTCGACGCTCGCCAGCGCCTCGCCCTCGCGCACCGTCGACGAATCCGCGCGCTCGCCCAAAATAAGCTTGAGGGCCGAGAGCAGCGCGGTCTTGCCGGCGCCGGTCTCGCCGGTCAAAACCGTTAGGCCCGCACTCGGAACCAACGTCGCCTCGCGAATGAGCGCGATGTTGGAAACCTGCAGCTCATCGATCATGGCGCACTCCATAGAACACGCGACTCACCGAGTTATAGAAGCTCTCGGGACCGTAATCGAGCAGCAGCACGTCGCCGGGACCACGGCGCACGGCCACGCTCTCGACCGTGCCATCGCAGGTAATAAACTGTCCGTCGATGGCAATGGCCGGCACACTCGGGCGATCATCGGACATAAAGATCTCGACTACATCACTCGGCGAGGTCAAAAAAGCGCGAGCCTGAATGGTATGCGGGGCGATGGGCACACAGACCATACCCGTGTAATCGGGGCTGACAATGGGACCGCCGGCGGAAAGCGCGTAGCCGGTGGAGCCGGTCGCCGTCGATACGACCACACCATCGCCGCGCAGGCGGTCAATATGATGGCCGGACACCGTGATGTCAAACTCAACCATATCGGACAGGGGGCCGCGCGTAAGTGCCATATCGTTGAGGGCAAACGTGCGCACGACATCCTTCGTGCCGTCTTCGCGCACGGACACGATATCCGCGGCGATGGTGGCGCGGCGGCTCACGTGGAGCTCGCCGGACAGAGCATCGCTCACGACCTGCAGAATGTCGCGCTCCTCGGGGCTCGCAGCAGTTAAAAAGCCCAGGTGACCATAGGAAAGACCAAGGATAGGAATCTCGCGATGGTTGAGGATGCGGGCAGCGCGCAGCAACGTACCGTCGCCGCCGAGTGTAATGACCAGATCTGAGCCGTCAATATCAGGCGTGCTTTGAATCTTCGATCGCTGATCGGCCGCCCATGCGACCTCGTAGCCTTGGCGCGAAAGCCAAAGCTCGAGCATCAGGCCGCTCTCGACCGCCTCTTGCTTGTAGTAATTGGGAACCAGAAAGACCTTCATAGCGTTGCAGCTTTCTCGCTCAAAGCCGATACCTGGGATTGCAGCTCATCGTCGGCGCGCTCCCCGGGGACAAACCTTGTGCCGTACAAGAAAAACTCAACGTTGCCCTTAGCGCCATGGATGGGCGACACGCACACGTCAAGCGGGAACAGGCCCTTGGCGGCAAAAAGCTCAATCGCCGCCACGAGCGTATCGCGGCGGACGGCGGGGTCGGTCACGATACCGCCCTCGCCCACCAGCGCAGCCGGCGCCTCAAACTGGGGCTTTACGAGCGTGCAGAACGAACCCGAAGGCTTCAGGCACGCCAGCACGGCGTCGATGATATTCGCGATGCTGGTAAACGAGACATCACACACAGTCAGGTCGATGGCGCCGGCATAGCCAAGCTCAGGCAGCTGCGTCACGTTTGTGCGCTCATGCAGCGTCACGCGATCGTCCTGACGCAGCGACCAATCAAACTGGGCACGGCCCACGTCCACCGAGACAACGGTCGCAGCTCCGCGCTTGAGCAGGCAATCGGTAAAGCCGCCGGTAGAGCAGCCCACATCCAGACAGGCAAGGCCCGTCGGATTGATGCCAAATGCATCGAGCGCGCCTTCGAGCTTAAGCCCGCCGCGGCCAACATAGGGAATGCGCCCCTTCACGTGCAGCGGCAGGCCCGGGGTCACCTTAAGGCCCGGCGAAGTCAAGCGCTCGCCGCCACTCGAGACCAAGCCGGCCATAAGAGTGCGAAGGGCATCCGCGCGATCGGCGCAGATGCCCTGTGAAATCAGTTCGTCATCGAGACGCACGCGTTTCATGAATGCCATCAACCATTCGTATCCGGAGATGCGGCCTAGCTATCCTGGGATTCGTTTGCCGCATCCTCATCGTATTCCTGCTCGAGCTTATCGGCCTCACGAGGCGTCAGCTCAAACTTGTCGACCATATCGACCGCGCGGGAGCCCAGCTCAATCGCCTCGTCAAACAGATCGAGTGAACGCTCCAAGGACGTATCCTTGGAGCGAACGGTAGCGATGATCTGGTCCAGACGGTCCGAAATCTCATCAAAGTTGCGGACGGAACCCTCTGGCATGGCTACTCCTCGACGGAGTCGACATCAGTCTCGGCGGCGTCCGCGCCCTCAGCCAGCACACCAGCCTCAGCCTGGGCAACCGCAACTTTAGCGGCAGCCTCGGCAGTCTGGGCCTCCTCGCGAGCGCGATCCTCGGCGAGCAGCTCTTGGTACAAGTCCTCGCCCGGCAGCTCCTCGCTGCGAGCGATCTTGCCCAGCACGCCGTTGACGAACGACGCGGACTGGTCGGTGCCATAGGCCTTGGCGAGCTCGACGGCCTCGTTGATCACGATGGCGTCCGAGACCTCCTCGTCGGTGAGGAAACGCATCTCATAGACGGCGATACGCAGCAGATTGCGGTCGGCGCCGGGCATGCGCATAAGATCCCAGTTCTTGGCGACGGCGCGCAGGGCACAGTCGATGCGATCGATATGCTCGTAGGCACCGCGGCACAGCTCCAGCGCATAGGGGTCGAGGGGGCCCTTCGAGATCAGGAAATCGCCCTCGAGGACGCGCTCGAGCGGGCTGTCCGTGGCCTCGGCCTGGAACAGCAGCTGCAGCGCCTGACTGCGGGCAAGCGTACGCCCGCGATAAACCTTAAGGCTCAAAGGTTACTCCTTGGGGAAAACGATGCCGTCGATGCAAACGTCAACGCGCTCGACCTCAACGCCCACCTGGGCATCGATGGCAGCGACCACGGCAGCGCGAACGGCCTCGGCGAGTTTCTTGAACGGATAGCCAAAGAACACCACAACGCGCACGGTGAGTGCGAGCTTGTCGCCGACGACCTCGGTCTCGACCGCCGGCTCGGAAGCCGGGGCCTTGGACGAGAGCATCATGGAGACAAGGTTGGTGGCAAGGTCCTTGACGCCAACGGAGGCGATGCCCTCGACATCGGACACGGCGCGCGAGACGATGGCGGTCAGAACATCGGGCGAAATGCCGATGCCGTCAATCTTGATTTCCTGGGGCATGAGTCCTCCTAGAAGAGTTGGTTGCTAGACGCGGGAGACGAACTTGCCGTCGCGGGTGTCAACCTTGATGACCTCGCCCTCGTTGAGGTACATGGGGACCTGGATGACAGCGCCGGTGTCGATCGTGGCCGGCTTGGTGGAACCCTGGACGGTGTCGCCCTTAAAGCCCGGGTCGGTCTGGACGATGGTGGTCTCGATGAACATCGGCGGAGTCACGCCCATGAGCTCATCGTCGGCGAAGAGCAGCTGGCAGATGTCGTTCTCGCGCAGCCACTTGGAGTTCTCGCCCACCATGTCCTCGGGAACGGGAACCTGCTCATAGGATTCGTTGTCCATGAAGATGTAGTCGGTGCCATCGTTGTAGAGGTACTGGAACTCACGGGTGGTGAGCATGACGCTCTCGAACTTGGTGCCGGCGTTGCAGGTGTTCTCGACGACGCGGCCGCTCTTGATGTCGCGGGTCTTGTAGCGCACAAACGCGCCGCCCTTGCCCGGCTTGACATGCTGGAACTCGACGATGGTGTAGACCTTGTCCTTAATGCGGAGACCGAGGCCGTTCTTGAAGTCGGCGGTAGAAATGGTAGGCATAGCGACCTTTCTTGTTATGGGCAGAACGCACAAGCGTCCAAATTACATACGAGCGAAATTATACACTTGCAGACGGCGCCTGCAGCGAGCGCATAAAAAGAGAACGCGGGGCGTCCGAATTGCTCCGGAGGCCCCGCCCCAAAAATCTATCGAAATGAGCTAGCAATCGATGACGTGAAGGTCATGCGGCGTCTTGGTGAAGGGCTCGTAGCCGTTCTCGGTGACCACGCCGTAGTCCTCCAGACGCACGCCGCCCACGCCGGGCAGGTAGACGCCGGGCTCCATGGTGATAACCGAGCCGACCTCGATGATATTCTTGCTGCGGTTGAAGTTGGGCAGCTCGTGGATGTCAATGCCCACGCCGTGGCCCAGACCATGGTTGTAGTAATCACCATAGCCGGCATCGCCGATGATCTTCTTGGAAAGCTTGAAAATGTCGTTGCCCTCGACGCCCGGATGGATTGCGGCGACGCATTCCTCGTGCGTACGGCGCACGAGCGCGTACAGGTCGAGCTGTTCGGACGTGGGCTCGCCCATCACGACGGTACGAGTCATGTCGGAGCGATAGTCGCAGTAACCCGCGCCATAATCCATGAGAACGAAGTCGCCCTTCTCGATCACGCGGTCGCTCGGGACAGCATGCGGGTTGGCGGTGTTGGGGCCGCTCGCGACGATGGAGCCAAAGGCCAGGCTATCGGCACCGTTAGCGAACATAAAGTTCTCGAGCTCGTTGCGGACCTGTTTCTCAGTCATACCGGGCTTAATATAGCCGAGCATGTGCTGGAAGGCGGCGTCGGTGATCGACTGCGCGTGGCGCATGAGCTCGATCTCCTCGGCGTCCTTGATGGCGCGCATCTTACGGATGTCGTCATGCATCAGCGGCAGCATGCAGGCTACAGAACGATCCTCCAGGCCACGCTGAATACCCTGGTAGAAGTTGATCTGCATGTCGTCCTCGACAGCGCAGACGCGGCACTTGTTGGCCGCGATCTTGCCGGCGACCCAACCGGGGATGGTGCCCTCGTCCATGTCGTAGACCCAGGGGCTGCCGGCGGGCGTGTTCTCCTCAAAGCTGTTGAGGTAGCGCGAGTCGGTATGGAACAGGCACTGGTCAGCCGTAATAAACGCCGCGTGCGGGAACTCGAAGGTGTAATCGAAGACGCCCTTCACGCCCGTAAGCCAACGAAGATTGGCCTCGTCACGAACCACGACAGCGTCGTAGCCGCGCTCAGCCATCAGGGTACGGACACGCTCGATACGACCGGCAGGGCCGGCAGCAAACTCTGACATGCAGATTCCTTTCTTGTTGTCTCTATAAAGACGGGACGGGTCTCAACCGAACGACGGAATCGCTTGCGATCCGCGACCGATTGAAAACCCGTCCCTCAACATGATACGAAAGACGATGGATGTCAATAAATCTTAGAGAAGTTCTTTGCGAGAAGCCAAGTAGGCGTGAGCATGGCGCTCAAGAACCTCGTCCTCAACGCTCGTTAGACGAATGGCGCCGAGTGCCGCGGGCAGCGGCAACATACTGCGGTTCGAGCGGACAAACTGCTGTCTGCGGAACTCCTCGATATATGCGGCGGGCTCCAGATCGAAGGCAAGCTCCTCGATACCAAAGTCCTCCAGGCAGTCATCGACCTCAAAGACGTAATCGATATCGAAGTCGCAGGCATCATGTGCAAGGCGCGCCTCGAAGCGCATGCCCTCGGACAACAGCTGGTAGGCAGGGACCTGCGAAGCGGCATCGCCCAAGCAGGCGCGCAGGGTGCGTTCCCCCATCTTGCCAAAATCGAGCGCATGGCGAGCGCTCGGGTTCGTGGCCGTCAGCACGTCCTTGCGGGCAGTCTGAGACCATTGGACGGCATTGACGAGCGCGACCTCCTCACCAGCAAGAATCTCGGGGACAGTCTCAATAAACTGATTCCAGCGCGACTTGCTGCTCGAAAGCATGGTGCCAACAAGTACCGCATAGCCGAGCTTGAGGTCCTCGGGGTCCGCTTCGCGAACAAGGTCGAGGTCACACACGACCAAGCCCGGTTCGGGACGGAACGCGATAGCGGGAAGCGCATGCGCCGACGAGGCGACAAGCGGCTTCATGGTCGTCGCGACCGTGAGCATGGCGTCGAACGTCGTCGGCAGCAAGGCGCACTCGGTGCGACCGCACCACTGATTGGCGCACCAGCAAACAACCGAGCAGGTCGCCGTGTCGCCGACAGCGACAACGAGATCATCGCAGGTAATGCCGTTAGCCGACAGCGCGCCAAAGACGGTATCGGCATCGACCAGCGTAGCACCGGCAGGCGAAACCTCGAGGACGAGCGGCGACACGGCAAAACCGGCGTCAACAAGTGCATGTTCGACAACCTCGCCAAAACGCTCGGATGTGGCGTCGTTCCAAACCACCATCGCACGCTTAGGCTTGCCCACAGCCGAGGCAAACATGCGCGACAGCTCCTCGAACGCCCCCAATCCGACGCGGACATCGACACTGCGGTTTTGGAAATTGATAAGTTGACGGCGAATCATAGCAGTCCACGCTCCAAAAGCATCTCGGCACAAAGGTAGGAAACGTCCTCGAAGGACTTGTTGCGAATATCAAGGGTAATATCGGCCGCCTGGCGATACAGCGGACGGCGATGCTCAAACAAGCGCGCAGCGTGCTCGGGCGAGCGGAAATCGGGCCGGGTATCGGAGCGACGAATCTGGCGCAACGAGTCCTCAAAGTCGCCTTCGAGGTACACGCATGTACCCATCTCGTGCATCAGCTCAATGTTCACCGGCGTCTCGACGATGCCGCCCCCGCACGACACCAGCAGGCTGCGCTCGCTTTGAAGCGAACGGAGTGCCGAGGTCTCAAGCTCGCGAAAACGATCCTCGCCCTCGGTCTCAAATATCTCGGTCACCGACTTGCCACATCGACGCACAACCAAACGATCGGTATCGATAAAACGCCGCTTGAACATAGTGCCCACATTGCGCGCAAGCGTCGATTTGCCCGCGCCCAAAAAGCCGATAAAGAAGATATGGTCGCAGCCGTGTTTGATGTGCTGAGACATGGCGAAACCTATTCCTCGCAGGGAAGGTCGCGCAGGGCCCGGCGCTCAAAGATACGGAAGATCTGCGTGTACCACAGGTCCTGGGTTGCCTGCGGCTTGACCAGAATAGTGTCAACGCCGGCAAAGTTACCGCTCCACACGTCCGTGTACAGCTGATCGCCGATCAGCACCGCCTCGTCTGCCGTGGCGCCAAGGCGCTTAAGACCCGCCTTCAAGGCAAACGGGGCGGGCTTCATGGCGTGGCTGATGGCCTCGAGTCCCAGCTCGCGTGCAGAGCTCATGACCTGATCGCGATGCCAGTTGTTGGACACCATGCACAGCTTAAAGCCTTTGGCGCGGGCGGTATCGAGCCAAGCGGAAACCGCGGCGGGAACCTGCTCGGTGTCGCGCGGAACCAGAGTGTTATCGCGATCGAGCAGAATGGCGCGTTTGCCGTCGGCCCACAGGGTATCAAGGTCGATGCGATCGACCGAGGCAACGTATCGTTTGGGGCTAAAAATCCTCATGCTAATTCCAAGACTGTTGATGCTCTTCGTAGGTTTGCGAGAAGTACTCCTCGTCCTGCGTAATGTAGAAATACAGGTCATCGGAGTCGGTCGGCTCAAGCGTGGCCTTGAGTGCCTCGAGCGACGGAGAGCAGATGGGCGTGGGTGGCAGGCCCTCGTGCTTATAGGTGTTATACGGGCTATCGCTCTGCAGGTCATCGGCGGTAACCTCGCCACCGGTGACATACATCATGGTCGCATCGCTGTTGAGATAGCGCAGACCGTCGAGCTTGCCGGCAAGGCGGTTGTAGAAGACCGAGGCCACGTGCGCACGTTGATCGGCGTTGAGGCCCTCGCGCTCAACGATAGAGGCCAAGTTGACGATGTCGTAGTCGGACATCTCCACACCGTAGCGTTCCTTGATCTTGGCTTCGCAGCTCGCAAAGTCAAGCGACTTGTACTCGGTCTTAAACTGATCGAGCATGGCGCGAATCACGTCATCAGCCGTCGGCGAATCGCCTAACGAATAGGTCTTGGGGAATAAGAAACCCTCGAGCGAATCGTTGGCGGCGCCCTTAAGGAAGCTATAGTCGTCCACGTAGTTAGAGGCCTTGGCCTGATTGAGGAAGTCTTCCTTAGAGATGCTGTCGTAGGCCTGGGCCACACGGTCCGCGACTTGATCGACTGTCAGGCCCTCAGGGATAGTCAGCGCATTGGAGCCCGCGTTGGGGCCTTCCATGAGCTGCTGGACGACCTTGGTCGCATCCATGAGCGTGGAGAACGAGTAGGTGCCAGGCTTAAGCGACATATCGGCGTTGAGCTTTTTCACCGCCGCGTAGTAATCCTTAGGATTTTCGACGATATGGTTCTCGGAGAGAATCGAGGCGATCGTATCGCCCGAAGCACCGTCGGGAATGGTCACCGTAACCTGCTGACCAGCCGTGACCTTCGTATCCTCACCGGTAAAGAAGCCCTTGACGGCAGGCACGACAAAGAAAGCGATAGCAGCAAGCGCGATTACGGCCACCACGACGCCGACAATCATAGGCACCAGGGAGCTTTTCTTTTGGGCACCGCGACGAGCATGCGTGTTGTAGCTCGAGCGGGTCGCCGGAGCAACGCCATGCGAGCCGCGAGCGTGATGCAAATGCGATTGGGGGGCCTGCGTTCTCTGGGTAGGTGCCTGCTGCTTAAAGCGAATACCGCCTGCGGGCTGAGCCGAACGAGCAGTGGGCTGCTGAGCCGCGTGAGAAGCCGGATGCTGAACCGAACGAGCAGAAGGCTGCTGACCCGTCCGTTGAACAGGTTGGGCCGAACGAGAGGAGGACTGCACCGGACGCGCGGCAGACTGAGCTGCGCGCTGGGTCGGCTGTGCCGGACGCTGGCCAGGCTGGGCAGGGCGCGGCGTAGGCTGCCCATAGCGATTCTGCTGGCGCGGATCGGAAGCGCTAGGCATGCGAAACCTCCTCGTTTTTACGATCGAGCCATGTCTGCAAGAACAGGCTGGCGGCGATCATGTCAATCTTGCCCCTCATCTGCTTTTCGTTGAGCCCCTGCTCGCGCAGGATTCTCTTGGCCTCCTGCGAGGACAGACGCTCGTCCTCAAACTCCAGCGGAAGCTCGAGCTCGTCGGCAATCTTTTGGGCCACGGCGGCGACGCGCTCGGCCTGGGGACCGGGCTCACCGGCCATGGTCAAGGGACGTCCGCTTACCAGGATATCGGGCTCATAGTCCTCAACCAGGTAACGGAACGTCTTGGCCATGCCAGTGACCTCGGCAGCCGGAAGCACCTTGACAGGCATTGCCATCTTGCCATCACGGCTCGAGACGGCAATGCCAATCCTGGTCTCCCCTATGTCCAGTGCGAGCGCGACCACAGCGACTACTTATGTTCTTAGGCGCCAAGCGCGGTCTTGGCGGCCGCGAGGGCATCGGCGATACCGGCGGCGTTCTTGCCACCGGCCTGGGCCATGTTGGGACGACCGCCACCGCGACCATCGACCAGGCCCGCGATCTGCTTGATCACGTTACCGGCGTGGAAACCGGCCTTCACGGCGTCATCGGAGCCGGCGGCGAGCAGAGCCGGGGTGCCCTTCTCGGTCACGCTGGCAACGACGCAGGCGACGGGGCCGGCAACCTTCTGGTGCACGGTATCCCAGACGTTTCGCAGGTCAGCAGCCTCAAGGCCCTGGAGCTCAGCGACGACGAGCTTGTAGCCGTCGAGCTCGACGGCGCCCTCGATGGCGCTGGAGATAGCATCGGAGGAGCCACCGGTCAGCGCCTTCTTAAGCTTATTGGACGTCTCGCGCAGCTCAGCCTGCAGGTTTTCCACGCGGGCGGGAACCTCATCCACACGGCACTTGAGCGCAGCAGCGGCGGCGTCGACGAGCGCCAGACGGTCGGCCATGTAGTCGAGAGCACCCTTGGAGGTCACGGCCTCGATACGGCGGACGTTCGAGCCCGTGGAGGACTCGGAGATGATCTTGAACAGGCCGATCTCGGCGGTGTTGGCGGCATGGGTGCCACCGCAAAGCTCACGGGAGAACGGCTGGTCCTCGGCGCCCACGGAGACAACGCGGACGACGTCGCCATACTTCTCGCCAAACAGGGCGACAGCACCGGCGGCCTTGGCCTCGTCGATGCCCATGACGCGGGTCACGACCGGCTTGGAGGCGAAGATCTGCTGGTTGACCAGGTCCTCGACAGCCTTGAGCTGCTCGGAGGACAGGGCCTCGAAGTGCGTGAAGTCAAAGCGCAGGTGCTCGGGCGTCACCAGCGAGCCAGCCTGGGAGACATGCTCGCCCAGGACCTGCTTAAGCGCGGCGTCGAGCAGGTGCGTGGCGGTGTGGTTGCGACGCAGGAAGCCACGGCGCTCGGCGTCGAGCGCGGCGGTCACGGTAGTACCGACGGTCAGCGTACCCTCGGTGACGTGGGCGACGTGAGCATACAGGCCGTTGTGGTTCTTGGTATCGGAAACGGTCAGCGCAACGCCCTCGGCGGAAAGCTCACCGGCGTCACCCTGCTGGCCGCCCATCTCGGCATAGAACGGAGTGTGGTCGAGCACGACCTCGACATCCTCGCCCGCGGCAGCGGACTCAACGGACTCACCGTTGCGAACGATAGCGACAACCTTGGCGCCCTCGATGACGTCGTTGTCATAGCCGTCGAACTCGGTCGCAGCGACCTTGTCCGAAAGCTCGACCCACACGTCATTGAAGCTGCCCCAGGCATCGCCCTTGGCGTTGGCGCGGGCGCGGGCCTTCTGGTCCTCCATGCAGGCGGTAAAGCCGTCCATGTCGACGTCGTGACCGGCGGCGCCGGCGATCTCGACAGTCAGATCAATGGGGAAACCAAAGGTGTCGTGAAGCTTAAAGGCAACATCGCCCGGAAGGACAGCGCCGTCGGCGAGCGCGGCCAGGGCCTCGTCCAGGTAAACGCGGCCGTTGTCGAGCGTCGTTGAGAAACGCTCCTCCTCGGAGGCGACGATGCCCTTAACGAGCGCGACGTTCTTGAGCAGCTCGGGATAGGCCTCGCCCATCTGGGCGTTGACCTCGTCGATAAACTTGGTCAGGAAGGCGCCCTCGATGCCCAGCAGGCGACCGTGGAACACGGCACGGCGGAGCAGGCGGCGAAGGACGTACTCGCGACCCTCGTTACCGGGCAGGATGCCGTCGGAGATCATAAAGTCGACGGCACGGGAGTGGTCGGCGATGATGCGCAGGGAGCGGCTAGCACCGGAGTAATCGTCGGCGTCATAGGTCTTGCCGCTGATCTTCTCGCCCAGCTTGATGAGGTGCTGCATCAGATCGCCGTCGTAGTTAGCGGTCTTGTGCTGCATGATGGCGGCCATGCGCTCCAGACCCATGCCCGTATCGAGGTTGCGGTGCGGCAGCTCCGGCATGGAGCCATCCTCCTGGCGGTCGTACTGGGTAAAGACGAGATTCCAGAACTCCAGGAAGCGGTCGCAGTCGCAGCCGGGCTTGCAGTCGGGGCTGCCGCAGCCGACCTCCTCGCCCATGTCAAAGTAGATCTCGGAGCACGGACCGCAGGGGCCGGTGGGGCCAGCGGCCCAGAAGTTGTCGTCCTCGCCCAGGCGGGAGATGTGATCCTCGGCAACGCCCAGGGAGCGCCACACGTCATGGGTCTCGTCGTCCTCGGTAAAGACGGTGAAGTACAGGCGATCGAGCGGCAGCTTGAACTCCTTGGTAATGAGCTCAAAGGCCCAAGCGCAGGCCTGCTGCTTGGAGACGCCGCCAAAGGAGAAGTCGCCGAGCATCTCGAAGAAGGACAGGTGACGGCCGTCTTCGCCGATGCAATCGATGTCGTTGGTGCGGACGCACTTCTGGCAGGAGATCGCGCCGATCTCCTTCATGGTCTTCTTGCCCTGGTAGTACTCCTTAAACTGGTTCATACCGGCGTTGGCAAGCAGCAGCGAAGGGTCGTCGGGGACGAGGGACGAAGAAGGATAGAGCTTAAGACCGCGCTCCTCAAAGAAGTTGAGGAACTTAGAGCGGATCTCGGCCGTAGTCATTGACGGGTAGTCAGCACTCATAGAGGGAATCTCCTCGGTTTCACATCGAAACAGTTCAAACGTAACGATATTACCATCCCACCGCGCCTGTGCAAAAAAGAGGGCCGCCAAACGGCGACCCTCCAGCGAAAGTGCATGTTATTTAGGACTAAGCAATCCTTTAAAAAATGGTTTTAGTAAAATACCATACAAGATCATCCGGAAGGAGCGCCCAATGAATACCAAACGATTTGTCCTGAATGCACTTCTGGTAGTAGCACTTTTGGCGCTCTTGGCCTTCTCCTGCTGGTACGCAAACCAACCAGCATTTGGCTACGTATTGTATGCAGTAATGTCCGGCGATAAGGCTTATTACACCCCACGCGCAATTGACGTTCTCTTTTTCTATGTAGCCGGCCCCTTATCAATCGCTTTGCTCGCGTTTCTTGCCATTTACAACTTCAAGAAACGTTAATGGGACCTATTTAGAATCCGAATCGTCCATGGAGCCGTCGATACCGGTTTTGGTGTCGTCCGTATTGGAATCGTCATCCTTAGCGAAGGGGTTCTTGAAGAAACCGGTCGCATCGGGCTGCAGACCCGAGAGCTTGATCCAGGGATTATCGAGCTCGGGCTTGGGCATGGCCTGGGCCTCGGGCGCGGTCTCGTTGCCGATGAGCTCGGACTCGTAAATGAAGGTGTCGTCGCCGAGCGCGTCATAGGCGGCAACCGGGTTGCCATCGGTATCGCGGTACGGCGTGCCCTTAAACACGGCGCCATCATAGGCCACAAGCTGTCGGCCGGTCTCGTTCTCAAAGTAATAGACGAAGATGCCCTTGAGGGCAGCGCACAGCGGGATGGCGATAATCATGCCGATGGGGCCCATGAGTGCCGAGCCAATAACGAGCGCCGTGAGGCTCATGATGGGATGCACCTGAACCGAGCTCTGCATGACCTTGGGCGAAATCACGTTATCGGTAACGTTTTGCGCGACCATCGTCACGACGAGCGTCCACAACGCCAACATGGGACTGAACATGAAACCGAGTACCGTGGCGATTGCTGCGCTCACCCAGGGACCGACGACCGGAACCAAATGCATGATGCCGGTAAAGATAGCCATGAGCGCCGCATGCGGATGGCCGATGATCATAAAACCGATAAAGGCGAGGAAACCACCGCAGATGGACGTCACGACCATACCGCGCATGTAGCCGCCGACAGAGCGAGAAAGGATGGCGACCATAAAGCGGTACGAGGTCTCCTTCTCCTGACCGATGATGGTGCAAATCTCGTGGTGCATGCGAGGGTAGTCACAGGCCATCCAGTAGGCAAGCACCAGACCAAGGAAGATCACGAACAACCGGGAGGCCGTATTGGTGATGAGCGGGAACACACCGCGGCCAAGCTCGGCAGCGATCTGTGACACATACTTCGATGCCACAGTAACCAGCGATGAAAGATTATCGTCCAAATACTCCTTGAGCGGCGTGTTGTTGAGGGTCTTGGCATGCGAGATTATCTCATTGAGATCGCCACCCGCAACACGAAGCTGCTCGGGCAGGCGGCTCAGGACTTCCATGATCTGACCAAAAAGAATCGGCGACAAGATGCAAACGACACCGACGAGCACGGCAACGACCACAATAAGCGCGACAAGCGAACCGATGCCGCGATTCACGCCATGGTGCTCGAGCCAGTTGGTGATCGGGGACATCACAAAAGCAATGATAGAACCGACGGCAAGAAACTCAATAACCGGTGCCAGGATGCCCATAAGGTTAAAGATGACAGCGGCGATGACAATGCAGCCGACAACAGCCCAAATGCGAAGCGTCAGAATGCGGGTATCGCGCAGCGTGCGGTCGGTTTGTTGGGGGTGCTCACTCATGAACGAATCATCACTCCGTCGGGGTCGATCTTGTCCTGAATCTTCTTAAGCGTGCGGCGCAGCAGACGCGAAACCTGCACCTGAGAAATACCCAGCTTCTTGGCGATCTCGATCTGGGTCATGCCCTTCACAAAACGCAGCTCGATCACCTCGCGCTCGCGCGGCGAGAAATCGCGAATGGCTTCCTCGATCACCAGGCGGTCATCGGTAAAGTCGAGCTCGTTGTCGTCGTCGGCGTAACGGTCGAGAATCGAGGGGGCATCGTCGGAATCGGACGCACCAGGAGCCTCGATGGGCACCGAGGTATAGGCCGAAGACGATTCCATGGCCTCGAGGACCTCATCGACAGTCACATCTAGATACTCAGCGATCTCCTCAACCTTGGGCGAACGCTGAAGCTCGTTGGTGAGCTTGTCGGTGGCCTGGTTAACCTTGGCAGAAAGCTCCTGCAGACGGCGCGGCACGCGCACGCTCCAACCCTTGTCGCGGAAGTGGCGTTTGATCTCGCCCAGGATAGTGGGTGTTGCAAACGTCGTGAACTCGAGCCCGCGCTCGGGGTCAAAGCGGTCGATAGCCTTGAGCAAACCCAGATAGCCGACCTGCATGAGGTCGTCGAGCGGCTCGCCGCGATTCTTAAATTTGTTGGCAAGAAACCTTACCAGATTCATATGGGACATGACGAGCTGCTCGCGGGCGTCCGGATCACCGGTCTCCTTGTAACGACGAAACAGCTCGCGGGTTTTCTCCTTGTCCCAAGCGGTCTTACCGCTCCGGGAACGTTCGGTCATATTAGATATCCGCCTTGAGGTCGAGGGAAAGCGTCAGGGGCGCCGCAGTCTTTTCGTAGGAGTCGCACACGCTCACGAGGATGAGCTCGGCATACACCGCAGCCTGGTCGTCTTCATCGACCGTAGCCTGATCGCCAAAGGTAATAGTCATGCCAACGTGGGTCTCATCGACATCGAATATGATGGTGATGTCGTCGCAGTCGACCGCGGTACAACCAAAGATGAAAGCCTCCTCGGCAGCCATGCGGATGTCCTCGATGCGATCAACAGACATAGAGCACAGGGCACCAACGTTGGCGGCAGTCATGCGCACAAGGCGAGCGAGACGCGGGTCGCCGGCAACGGTCAGCGTGATGGGGCAGGTTGCTTCGCTACTCATCGCAGGACTCCTCAGAGGTCTCGGCGGGCGTATAGGTGTAATACTGAGCCGGCTTGGTTGCAGACTTCTGAGCCACATCTGCACCATCGGTGGCCTCGTCCTCGCCAATTAGGACACGCACGGTGGGCTGCTCGGCCTCCGCAGCGGCAGCGGCGAGCTTGCGCTCGGCGTCAGCTGCAGGTGCCTTCACCTTATTGAACAGCTTCTGCACGGCACCGGCGGCAGAATCGGTCACGCTCGACACGGCGTTGCTGGCCTCGGCCACGCTGCCCGTGACCTCGGAGATGTCGCGAACGACCGCCTCAACCTCAACGAGGTTAGACGTCAGGGCGTCAACGGCAGTCTTGCTCGACTTGAGGAGCGGCTCCATCTGGGCAAGTGCCGGCGTAAGCTCGTCAACGGCGCCATCGAGCTTTGCCACCACGGGCTGTGCCTCGGCGAGCGTATTATTGAGGTCGCTCACCGTCTTGTCGAGCGAGTCGACAACGGTGCGGGTCTTGCGCAGCGTGAGCGCGAGCTCAACGATAGCCCACACGCCGGCAATGGCAAGCACCAGCAGGGCAATTTGAATGGGACTCATACAAGCCTCCCGGAAAAATCGAAATACAGACGCTGTTCATGGTACCCCAAAGAAGGGGAAAGATACCCAAAGGGAATGTGCGAGGTGCCAATGACCTACTTGGGCGCGTTACCGCTACGGTCGCGTTCGCTTTGCTCCACACGCCACTCTTCCCAACCGCGGCCGGCAGGCTGCCAAAAGGCACCACGTTCCAGGCCTTCGGGCAAATAGCGCTGATCGACCCAGCCTTCGGGATAATCGTGCGGATACTTGTAAACGCCGTACTCATCGCTACCAGGGCGATGGCGATCGCGCAGATAACTCGGCACCTCGCGAAGCCCACTAGAATGAATATCGGCTAGCGCCGCATCGATCGAGGCCTCGCACGCATTGGACTTAGGCGCCAAGCACACATAGAGCGCAGCTTGTGCCAGGTTAATGCGACATTCAGGATAGCCAATAACTTCAGCAGATTTAAAGGCAGCATGCGCCACCAAAAGTGCCTGCGGATCGGCATTACCAACGTCCTCAGAAGCCTGAATCATAATGCGGCGGGCGATAAACTTAGGATCCTCACCCGCATCGATCATGCGCGCGAGCCAATAAATGGTGGCATCGGGGTCGCTGCCGCGCATGGACTTAATGAACGCACTGATAATGTCGTAGTGCATGTCACCATTTTTGTCATACGAAAACCCACGGCGCGGATTGGCAATCTTCACGTCATCCACGGTAATGGGATAGCGCTCCCCCGCCGCAGGCGCTGGCGTTCCCTCGGTATCGGGACGCGTGACGGCAATCTCGCTCGCCAACTCGAGTGTCGTCAGGGCCGAGCGTGCATCACCCGCAGCCAGCGTACAAATGGTCTTGACCGTATCATCATCGGCCGAGAATTTTCCATTCAAGCCCTGCGGTGCCTCAAGCGCACGCTCAATAAGCGTGGCGATATCCTCATCCTTCAGATGCTCAAGCTCCACCACGCGCCCGCGCGACAACAGTGCCGAGTTGACCTCGAAGTACGGGTTCTCCGTCGTGGCGCCAATCATAATAACGGTGCGGTTCTCAACCGCATGCAGCAAGGCATCCTGCTGCGACTTAGAGAAGCGATGAATCTCGTCGATGAAAAGAATGGTGCGACGGTCATACGTATTCAGGCGCGTCTTTGCCTCGTCAATCACGCGGCGCAAGTCCTTCACGGTGCCCGTCACGGCGCTGACCTCAACAAACTCGCTCTTGGTATGGTTAGCAATAATGTGGGCCAGCGTCGTCTTGCCCGTACCGGCTGGCCCGTACAGAATCACACTCGATAGCACGTCGTGCTCAATCGCGGCACGCAGCCATGAGCCCTTACCGACGGCCTTTTGCTGGCCCACATACTCGTCGAGCGAATTGGGGCGCATGCGCACCGCGAGCGGCGCATTTTTAAAGGAACGCTCGCGCGTTGAGGCAGAAAAAAGGTCGTCCATAGCCATCCTGTACATCAATCAAAATCGTTGTTGACCAACAGTATACCGAAAGGATACGAACTACTGTTCGTTAATATAGGTACGGTGTGGAAACTTCAAGCCCGGGAACAGCTTGCTCGTCAGCTCGCAGAAATAGCCGTCTGTCATGCTCGCGATGTAATCCACCACCGCTTGATCCTTGTCGTCCTGCCAGGTATAGGTGCGATCGTAGTAGGAAAGCTGCTGTTCAATGCGCGAAATATGATGCTTAAAGATATACGAAGACTCGTCGCCTTCGTATATATCCTGCAGGCAACGGTCGTAGAGTTTTTCGAATGCCTCGCGCAACTCCGCCTCGGAATCGCCCTCGATGCCGCCCTTGCTGTAGATCTTCTCGTAGTTCTCGCGCTTGGCCCGGCGGATTTCCTCAAACAGGTCCTCGCTCATCTCGATACGCGGTTTACCGTAACTATGTTCCACGATATCGATGGAGGCGTGTGTGAGGATCCAACTGTTGTAGGCACCGCCCCGGTCATCATCAAAAGCGTCGGGCGAAAGCAGGCCCGCCGCGATCGCATCCTGACGGTCACGACCGACGTAGGCGAGGATGTCCGAAATGCGAACGACGCAGCCCTCAAGCGTCATGGGACGCAGGTGCTCAATAGCGCCATAGCCTGTGGCGATACAGTCCTCAACCGTCTGATCGAACTGGTCAAAGGAGCTCATGTCCGAGAGCTCAAACACACGCTGCTCGTACTCGCCGTTATGGCATAGAACGCCGTCGAGCGTCTGGAGTGACACGTTGCGGCCGTACAGCGCGTCGAGCACGCGGACCGACTGCACGTTATGGAAAAAATAACGCCTCGTACGCTCGTGATAGATATCGTTGAGGAAACGCTCGCCGGCATGGCCAAAGGGCGTGTGGCCCAAATCGTGGCCCAGGCCAATCGCCTCGATCAAATCGCAGTTGAGGCCCAGGGCACGGCCGATATCGCGGGCAATGCGCGAGACGAGCTGCACATGAAGGCCGCGCCGCGACAGGTCGTCGTTGCTGCGAAAGCTAAAGACCTGCGTTTTGCCTGCATAACGCGTGTACGCAGGAAGATGAAGAATCTTTTCGGTATCGCGCATAAACGCCGGACGCATAAGCGTGCCTTTGTCGGCAGCGCGATCTATACGACGAATGACCTGGTCGTCGCAGCATCGATAAGGATTAACGACACCCGAGGCGCGGTCGGCGGCGATACGCTCGACCAGCTCGGGCGACAACGCCGCGGGAATGCGGTCCATGCGCGCCTTAATGACGGCCGTTTCTTGATTAGTTGCCATGGCATGCTCCTTAAAAAGGATGCGCAATCGGTTACAATGTCCAGCCCACGACCTCGATTATGGCAAATATCGGCACCAAAAACGGGAGCAAAGGCAGGGAGCGCGATTTTGTAAAGAGGCAGGAGAGGGCCAGGACCAGGAGCGCGACGGCAAATGCCACGATGCCGCCCAGAGGGTCGAGCGTGCAAAGCGCGAAAAGCGCCTTGGCATCCCCCATGCCGATGCCGGGGGCCTGGCGGAAACGCCGCCAAAGCGACTCGGTCAGCACAAGGGAAAGGTACACGATAACGGCAGGACCGGCGTGGTCAAG
This sequence comes from Collinsella sp. AF14-35, assembly GCF_003464565.1. Lineage (NCBI taxonomy): Bacteria > Bacillati > Actinomycetota > Coriobacteriia > Coriobacteriales > Coriobacteriaceae > Collinsella > Collinsella sp. AF14-35. Next base: position 61,447 of record NZ_QRZD01000002.1, on the reverse strand, counting down.
CGCCGTGTTCAAGCCCCTGTCCAGCCAAACGCCTGCAAACGCCGCCACGGCGCATGCGGCGGCAAGCGCGTTGGGAAACCGCCGTTCACGGACATCAATCGCCGCACCGGCAAAGGCGCAGATCCAAAAGGGAATATAGACCATTGAACACCTCCCGTGGCAGTCACTCAAAAGCAAAAACCACCACAAAGGTGCCTGTCCCCTTTGTGGTGGTTTTGATGGTGGTTATTTAGCGCCTTGCATGACCTCGTCGAGGGTAACGTTGACGGCGTGCTGCGTCGGGACCCAGTCGACCTTTAGGAACAGTGCAGCCACCGTGATGGGAATATAGCTGAACATAAAAATCGGGAAGGTAAACAGGTTGGTCACCAGGCGCCACTTTTGAGCGCAGTGAATGTGCTTGTACTCAAAGATGGTCGTGAGCAGCGCAAGGATAAAGAAGGTCTGGTACATCATCGCGAAGGTCATAATGAGCGAGGCGGCACAAGCCTGCATCTCGACTTCGGTAGCCAAGAAGCCGTGTGAGAGTCCACCCACGATGAGGAACGTCGCGTTGGCGAGCATGGAAATCAGGGACAGAAGCATGCCCGGAGCGATGGTCATAAACATGTCGTAGGCGGCAAAGCGATGGTAACGGAAGGTCGACTTGACCAAGTGCTTACCATATGTAAAGAACACCTGATAAAAGCCCTTGGTCCAGCGCATACGCTGCTTCCAGGATGCCTTGAACGTCACGGGTTGCTCGTCAAAGAACTCTGCCGGCGCATAACCGATGCGGATGCCGTGAATGGCGCAGAACGTGGTGAACTGAATGTCCTCGGTCAGCGTGTGGAACTGCCAGCCGTGCATGCCCTCAATAACACTGGCGGAGATGAGGTAGCCCGAACCCGAGACGGCGCAAGAAGTCTTGCAGATGTTGCGCGCGTTGTTGAGAAAGCGTGCCTCGCGCAGATACCAGGTGGCATTAGCTGCCGAGATCCACGAGCTGCCGAAGTTCTTGGAGTTGCGGTAGCTTGTGACCACATGGAAGCCCTGGTCAAAGGCGTCATTCATCTTGGATACGTAATCGCGGGAGATAACGTTATCGGCGTCAAAAATAAAGTAGCCCTCAAAGGTATCGGGATACTCGTTAAGAATGCGGTCAAAACCAAAGTCCATGACCCAGCTCTTACCCTTACGGGCCAGGTCGTTACGCTCATAGACGATGGCGCCAGCCTCGCGAGCGAGCTGCGCCGTGTTATCGGTGCAGGCATCGGCAACCACGAAGACCTCGATAAGCTCGGACGGATAGTCCTGGTCTTTGATGGAGCGCACGAGATTGGCAATTACCGCCTCCTCGTTATGCGCCGCAATAAAGAAGGCATAGCGATGGAGCTTTTTGGCCTTGGGAGGTGCGACCTCACCGCGCAGGGCGCCAATGACAAAGAAGACCACCTGGTACAGAAAGCAGACCGTGAGCAGCGTAACCACAATCTGGTTAAAGATCACGATGGGCGTGTTGGTTTGTAAAAAGGCGAGCATGCAGGCTCCCAGGAACGCGTTACGTAAACAACCCTATATCTTACCGCAGGCTAGGGGCGTTCAAGAAACCACCTAATACTAACTAGGCTTCGAGAAGACCGAGCTGCGGAACGATTTCATCTCCAGCGGCCGTGCGACCGAGCGAGCGCGGAGCCAGATCATCCAAAACCGCCGCAAGGTCCCACGGCAGCTCGTCGCGGCACTCAATGCGCTCCCCCGTCACGGGATGATCGAACGCCACACGCCAGGAATGGAGGAACTGCCTGGTCAGGCCCTGATCGGCGCGCGCATCGCACTTGCCGTAAAGCGGATCGCCCACGCAAGCGTGGTTGATATGGCGCATGTGCACACGAATCTGATGCGTGCGGCCGGTAAAAAGGTGGCACTCGACGAGCGTGTAGCCGTCGTCGAAACGCGTGGAATCAAAGCGCTCGAGCACCTTGAAGGTCGTGATGGCCTGGCGCGCAAAGGGGTCATCAGAAACCGCCATCTTCACGCGGTCGCGCGTTGAGCGGGCAATACCGGTGTTGATAGTGCCCTCGTCCATGGCGATGTGTCCGTGAACGAGCGTAATGTAGCGGCGGTCGAGCGTACGCGTACGGATGAGATTTTGAAGCGCGCGCTGGGTGTCGTCGTCTTTTGCCGCGAGCATAAGGCCCGAGGTATCGCGATCCAGGCGATGCACGATGCCGGGGCGGTCCTCACCCTGCACGGTGCCCAGATGGTCGATACCGCAGTGATAGACCAGGGCATTCGCGAGCGTACCGCTCTCATGACCATGCGCAGGATGGCACACCAGGCCGCGCTGCTTGGAAAGCACGATGAGGTAATCGTCCTCGTAGCGGATATCGAGGGGAATGGCCTCGGGAATCACGTCAGTCGGATCGTGAGGCTCGGGCAGGTCAACCGAGATGCGGTCACCGGCGCGTACGGCATACTTTTTTGACAAACAGGTCTTGCCGTTCACGATTACGGCGCCGCCCTCGATCAGATGCGCGCAGGCAGAGCGCGTAGGGCAGCCGTCATTGGCGCCCAGATAGGCGTCAAGGCGCTGACCAGCGGCATCGTCGGCAACAAGGATATGGATGTCGGCCATTAGCGCTCATTCCTTTCGCGAATCTTGCGGGCACGCTCCCCACGCTGCTTGGCTTTGCGCTTGGCGCGGGCCTCGTCACGAGCGTTAAGCTCGGCGGTCGCATCGACCTCACGGGCCGCGGGGCTCAAGAACATGTAGCCAAAGAGGGCAAGCACGACGCCTACGGTGATGCCGATATCGGCCACATTGAAGACGGGGAAGTCGATGAAGGTGGTGGCAATAAAATCAGTCACGAAGCCAAAGGCCAAACGATCGATAGCGTTGCCGATAGCACCGCCCGCAACCATCGCCATGCCCACAACCTCAAGATGGGCGAGCTGGGGTGCACGAACGAGGTACACGGCAATAGCGATAATGACCGCCAACGCCAGCGCGGCAAACGCGATGCCATGCCCCTCGCCCATGCTAAAGGCAGCACCGATATTGCGGACAAACATAAAGTCGATAACACCGGGGATGACGGTCACATGCAAAGCGTCGCCCACGGCACGAACCGCAAGCTTGGTCAGCTGGTCAACAAGCAGCACAACCAGCGCCACCCCACCAGCAGCACCCAACCGCCAACGCAAAGGCGGCGTCATATCCGCACCACGACCCAAAGAAATCCCCTACCCTCAGATAATCAAATTCCGTTTAACGCAAATAACCATCTTATATTGCCACACGCAGAGCACACGACACATACGCTAACGTCAGATAAATAACCAGCATAAAAGAAAGCGGCATTCCGGATAACGGAATGTCGCTTTTCTTCAGCGGAGCAAATGGGCCGAAGGCGTCAAATTCTCCCTATAACTAAAATGCCGAGTTACCGTGCCTTAAAGGGCATTCGCACACCTCTTGCAAATGTGAGCGTGACCGTTGTACTCGCCAACGGTGGTGCGGTAATTCCAGCAACGGTCGCAGCACTCGCCCTCGGCAGCCTCGATGGCAACGGAGAGGTCCTCGCCCTGGGTCAGTTCAACAGCGGAGACGATGTAGAACTCGGCCAGGTCGACGGCCTTGTCGCCGGTCAGCAGCGCATACATCTCGGCGGGAACGACTGCCTTGACGCGGACCTGCTGGCTCTTAGTGAAGGTGCCGGCGGAGCGGGCATCCTCAAGGGCCTTGGTCACGGCGCTACGGAGCTCGAGCGAAGCCTCAAGCACGCCCTCAAACTCATTGGCCTCGTCGACCGTAATGGGCGACTTATACCAATCGAGCAGCGCGGCGTACTTCTGGTGATCGACGCAGCCGGTGGGTGCATAGGCCATGGCCTCGTCGACCGTGTAGGACAGGATCGGCTGCAGGTCGCGCATGAGCATCGAGAAGAGCTCGGCAAGCACGGTCTGGGCGCTCCGGCGCTCGAGCGAGCCGGGCTTCTCGCAGTACAGACGGTCCTTCAGGGCGTCGAGATACACGTTGGACAGCTCGGTAACCACAAAGTCGTAAAGCGCACGGTAGGCGCGCGGGAACTCGTAGCTAGCGTAGGCGTCGTCGACCTCGGCCTGGACCTGGGTCAGGCGGGCAACCATGAGCTTGTCGAGCGGCAGCAGGTCGGCAAAGGCGACGCCGTCGGTCTCGGGCTCAAACTGACCCTCGAGCTCGGAGAGCAGGAAGCGCAGCGTGTTGCGGAAACGACGGTAGGCATCGGACGTGCGAGCAAGAATCTCGTGGTCGATGGACACGTCGGAGCTGGTATCGACGGAAGCAACCCACAGGCGGATGATGTCGGCGCCCATCTCGTCACAGACCTTGTTGGGGTCGATAACGTTGCCGAGCGACTTGGACATCTTACGGCCCTGGCCGTCGAGGGTGAAGCCCTGCGAGACGACCGCCTTGTACGGAGCGTGGCCGTTGGCGCCCACCGAGGTGAGCAGCGAGCTCTGGAACCAACCGCGGTGCTGGTCAGAGCCCTCGAGGTAGACGTCCGCCGGGTACTCCAGCTCGGGACGGTACTCGCAGACGGCCTTCCAAGACACGCCGGAGTCCCACCACACGTCAAGGATGTCCTTATCAGCCTTGAGGTGATGGCCACCGCACTTGGGGCAGACGCAGGCCTCGCCCAGATAGCTCTCAGGAGCGTCGGTGAACCAGGCGTCGGAGCCCTTCTCGTGGAAGAGCTTAATGACGGCGTCGAGCGTGGCGTCGTTCATGACCTTCTCGCCGCAGTCGGCGCATGTGTAACTGGGGATAGGCACGCCCCAGTTGCGCTGGCGGCTGATGCACCAGTCGGGACGCTGCTCGACCATGGCGCCGATGCGGTTGGCGGCGTGAGCCGGATACCACTTGACGTTCTCACGGACCTCCTTGCCAGCCTGCTCGCGCAAACCGGTCTTGTCCATCGAGACGAACCACTGGTCGGTAGCACGGAAGAGCACCGGGTGCTTGCAGCGCCAGCAGTGCGGATAGCTGTGCGTGATCTTCTTCTCGAGAACCAGGGTGCCGCGCTCGCGCAGGAACTCGATGATGTGCGGGTTGGCCTCATCGGTATCCATGCCGCTGAAGGGGCCGCCGGTGCCAAACTCCTCGCCGGTGTAGAACTTGCCGTCGTCATCGACCGGCATGCAGATGTCGGTGATGCCCTCCTTGAGGCAGGCGAAGTAGTCGTCGACGCCGTGGCCGGGCGAGTTGTGGACGATACCGGTACCGTCATCGACACCGACGTAATCGGCCAGCAGCGCCACGCCCTCAACGCCGTCAAAGATCGGCTGCTTGTAGTGGATGTGGTGGAAGGTCTCGGCGGAAACCACGTAGGGCTTGCCATCGACCATGACCGGGGTGTACTCCCAGCCAAACTCCTCACAACACTTAGGAGCCAGGTCCTCGAGCATGACCTCGGCACGGCCCTCGTGCTCAACGGCGACATAGGCGGCGCCGGGCTTAAGGGAAACGGCCTGGTCGGAGGGGATGGTCCACGGCGTGGTCGTCCAGATGATAAAGTCGACCGGGCCGTCGAAGTTCTCGAGGCCGGCGGGCTTGGAGGTCATCTCAAAGCGCACGAAAATGGACGGGCTCGTCTCGTCGGAATACTCGATCTCGGCCTCGGCGAGTGCGGTGTGGCAATGCTTGCACCAGTGAACCGGCTTGTGGCCGCGATAGATCATGCCCTTATCGAACATGGCCTTGAAGACCTCGATGTCGGCGGCATCATGCTGGTGATAGAGCGTCAGATAGGGGTTGCCCCAGTCGCCGAGCACGCCCAGGCGACGGAAGCCGGCCTTCTGCAGCTCGATGTTCTCGACAGCGAACTTGTTGCAGAGCTCGCGGATCTTAGCCGTGGAGGTCTGGTTGAACTTCTCGGTGCCGAGCTTCTCCTCGACCTTGTGCTCGATCGGCTGACCATGGCAGTCCCAACCGGGGACGTAGGGAACCTCATAGCCCTGCATCATCCAGTAGCGGTTGATCATGTCCTTGGAGATCTTATTCATGGCGTGGCCGATGTGGATCGGACCGTTGGCGTACGGAGGGCCGTCGTGCAGCACGAACTTCTTGTGACCCTCGTTCTTCTTCAGAACCTGCTCGTAGACCTTGTTGTCCTGCCAGTCCTTGAGTCGCTTGGGCTCGGACTTGGAAAGACCGGCACGCATGGGAAAACCGGTCTTGGGCAGATTCATCGTCTGCTTGTACTCGTTTGCCACGGTACCCCTTTCATGTCGTGGGCGCGCACGCCCTCTGGGCACCAAAAAAGCGCCCGTCCCTACAAGCTGGGACGAAGCGCCACAAACGGGCTGCACGCCCGCAAAAGCTCTTCGCTTAACCACCCAGCTTAGATGCCCTCGCCCGCGTATTCGCGCGCTCGCATCCGTTACTCGGCTGGTCTGTATCGACGACCATCTCGGCGATGTCTACTAAGACGAACCTACGCGGCACGTCCGTTGGGACCGCAGCTCCGGGGTGATTTTCATCGGTCGCATGCACGGGTTCTCAGCGCTTCCCGCTCTCTGTAGCATGCGGACGGCCGACTACTCGTCCCCATCAACGCTTATACGGAGTATGCTAGCACGTTCCGCACCGGCGAAAAACCCTCAACACTGGTTTTATACGTTCGAAATTTCTTGCGGCCGTGGACCTTCTCTTGGAGCAAAATACCTGTAAGCACTTTATCGAACGAAAGAAGATTGCTATGCGCACGATCGGAATGAGCGACTATACCGTTGGCGAAGACTGCTTTGACGAGCTGCACGGCGCGTTGGCCGAGTACGGAGCAACCAAGGTCGCCATCATTGGTGGTAAACGAGCACTGGCCGCAGCACTTCCCGGTATCGAAGCTGCGCTGGCAGGTACCGACGTCGAGATTCTGGAGACGCGCGTCTACGGCACCAACAGTACGCGCGCAAATATCGCCAAGGTCGTAAACTCCCCTGCCTGCCAGGAAGCTGACGTGCTTATCGCATGCGGCGGCGGCAAGGCGCTCGACACCGTGAAGACCGCAGCTATCGAGCTCAAGAAGATTGTCTTTACGGTACCGACGATCTGTTCCAACTGCTCCGCCGCGACCGCCATTGCCGTTGTCTACAACGACGACGGCTCGCTCGAGGGCTATTCGTACCCTAACCGACCTGCGCACATCTTCATCAACCCCAAGATCATCGCCGAGGCTCCGGCGGAGTACTTCTGGGCCGGCGTGGGTGATGCCCTGTCCAAGCAGCCCGAGGTCGAGTACGCCACGAGCGCCGGCAACCTGGAGCACACGGCAGGCCTTGGCCTAGCACTCGCCCACACCTGCTCCGAGCCGCTGTTTACCTTTGGCGTCCAGGGTCTTGAGGACGTGCGCCAGGACCAGTCGACCGATGCCGTCAAGCAGATCGCGCTCGACATCGTGGTCAACACGGGCTACGTCTCCAACCTGACCAACCAAAACGATTACTACTACAACTCGAGCGTGGCGCACGCGTTCTACAACGCTTCCTGCAGCATTCCGCGCGAGGGCTCCTACCTGCACGGCGAGGTCGTAAGCCTGGGTGTGCTGGTACTGTTCGCCTATACGGGCGATACCGAGAACCTTGAGCGCTACGCCGCCTTTAACAATCAGATGGGCCTGCCCGTGACGCTTGAGCAGGTCGGGCTTTCCGAGGCTGATATCCCTGCCCTGTGCGAGTACGCGCACGCCACCAACGAGTGGAAGCAGGGAAACCCCGAGCCCTTCACGGACGAAAAATTCGCCGCCGCCATCAAGGCCACCGACGTTTACGGCCACACGCTCTAGGACTGACCCAAAACCACCACAAATGGGACGGGCACCTTTCTGGTGGTTTTTTATTGATCCAGCATTCAGTTCGTACTCGAACCCGATTCTTTACGAGAAAGGGTTCGGGTACGTTTTTTGTTTATCGGAAATTCTGCGGAAGGACTACTCGGAACGGCAAACAGGAACGAACAGAGGCAGGGTATCATCGTGGTGATGGTATCCTGCCTTTTGTTTTGCGGGATCAAGGTCGCTTTATGCGAACTTGATCGCCACTTATATAGCGCATTGATGGCAATTGCTTCGTACGTGCATACCGGGAGCCTGTACACCTCTGGCAAGGCGTAACACACTAGACTTTGTTCCAAAGTCCGTGTGCTAAGGGGGCAGGCACCTTAGAATTCCTGTGGAGTGTGTACGCAGGAAAACGGCAAAATTTCGCTATATTAGGGCGTTCTTTCATTGGAGAGTATGGTATACACGGCTTAGTTCAACAAATAAGAATTTATACATAAAGGAGGATATTGATGAAACTGTTTTTATGTTCTCACTTTTCAAGTGTAGGAAGTCTGATAAAGGAAGAAATTGAAAATAAAAAAGTCGCATTTATTCCAACAGCTTCGCTGCGTGAAGGCTACACCGGTTATGTCGGCTCGGCTCGAAAATTATTCAAAAAGTTGGGAGCAATCGTAACTGAAATTGATATTTCAACGGAGGCTTATTCAACGATACAGTCTCTTTTTGAAGATGCGGATGTGATCTATTTTACCGGCGGAAATTCTTTTTTCCTTATAGACCAGCTCCGTAAAACGGGAACGGATGAGCTGTTGAAGAAAGAATTGGCAAAAGGAAAACTGATGATTGGTGAATCGGCAGGTGCGATTGTATGCGCTCCAAGCATCCAATATATCGAGCAAATGGATGAAAAGCCGGAGGACTACTCACAAGAAGATGATGCAGGGCTTAATTTGATTGATTTCTATGTTCTTCCGCATTTTCTTACAGCACCATTTAAGAAAGTTACCGAGAAAATAATAACTGAGTTTTCGGATTTGAATCTATGCCCAATTAACAATCGTCAGGGAATTGTAATTGATGGTGAAGGTTCAAAGGTTATTTGCAAAGAGTAATTTAAAATTCCAGTTTGCTGCACTCGTTCCTAGCAGGGTTTGGGGCAGGCACGCCCCAACAAGAAGCCGTCCCAAAGGGGCAAGAATGGGGACTGCGGACGATTTCTTGGACCGTTACGCGGCCCTTCCCAGCGCGGAGCGGAACTCGGCCGGGGTGCGGCCACCGAGCGCATCGCTGCGCCTCTCCGTATTGTATCGGCCGATCCAGCCCCCGAGTTCCTCGATGAAGCGGGCGGGGGTCCAGTCCGACCAGTCCCTGCCGTGCCAGAACTCCTTCTTGAGCAGGCCGAAGAAGCCCTCCATCGCCGCGTTGTCCGGGCTGCAGCCCTTGGCGGACTGGATTGGCTACGCTGATGTGGGCAGTTCCGGGAGAGGCGCAAGAGACGGGAAGGCCGTGTGCGCGTTCCTGCGCGAGGGCCGTGGGGAGGGGCTGCATGGGTACGGCGCCTGTCAACTCGGTCTACGTCTTTGTTGACCGGGTCGTACTCAATATCAACTTCACGGATGATGCCAAAACGGTCACCCGTGAGGAAGTGTTGGGTTCGAGTGCTGTGGACAATGTTCCAGTATGCTGGGATCGAACTCGCTAGCCGGAATCACACGGTACCCGTGACGCAGCAGCAGATCGACAAAAACACCATTGCCCACAGTGAGCGTGCCGCTAAAGGTGCCATCGTAGACGCGACCCGCACCGCACGAGGGGCTACGGTCCTGTAAGACGCACGCAGCGATCTCGGACGGGCCGCCCGCCTGCTCGCACATATCGAGCGCGCGCTCTGCACCCAGGCGAAACTCGCGATCAACCGAGATGCCCTCGCAGGTACAAACCTCGCCATTCACAATCTCGGACGGCTTGCGCGGTGTGGGCAAGCCGCCAAAAACCTCGGGGCACACCAACAGGACCTCGGTCCCTGTGCGTTCGCAGGCCTCGACCAACGCGCGATGGTAATTGTCGAGCCCGTTATATTTGCAGCTCTCTCCCATCAAGCAGGCACTCACCACGATCTTCATACATATCCCTCCCAAACAAAACGCCCCATTTGAGATAGAAACTCAAATGGGGCGTTCGACGTTGTGCAACCAGCCTTACTGCTGCTTTGGCATCAGCGGATTCTCGCGCGTGAGGAGATTCATGAACTCCTCGCCCGTGATCGTCTCCTTCTTGTACAGATAACGAGCCAGCTCATGGAGCTTAAACTTGTTCTCCTTGAGGATCTTCAGGGCGCGGTCATGTGCGTCCTCGATCAGCTTGGCGACGATCGCGTCGACGCGCTCGGCCGTACCGGGGGCACAGGTGAGCGACGTGTCCTGGTTGAGGTAGGCATTCTGAACGGTACCGAGCGCCATCATGCCAAACTCTTCCGACATACCAAAGCGCGTCACCATGTTGCGGGCGAGCTTGGTGGCCTGCTCGATATCATTGGCCGCGCCAGTCGTCATCTCACCAAAGATGAGCTCCTCGGCAGCACGTCCGCCGCAGTAGACAGCGAGCTTGTCGAGCACCTCCTGGCGCGTGGTCAAGAAGCGCTCGTCCTCCTCGACCTGCATGGTGTAGCCCAGAGCACCGCTCGTACGCGGCACGATGGTGATCTTCGTAACCGGCGCAGAACCCTTCTGGCGGGCGGCAACGATGGCATGGCCGATCTCGTGATAGGACACGACCTGTTTCTCGTGATCGGACAGCACCGTGGACTTACGCTGCTGGCCGGCGATGACGACCTCCACCGACTCCTCGAAGTCGTCCTGGGTTGCACGCTTGCGACCCTCGCGAACGGCGCGCAGGGCGCCCTCGTTGATGATATTGGCCAGGTCGGCGCCCGAGGCTCCGGGCGTGGCGCGGGCAATCGCGGTCAGATCGATCGGCGGCTCGGTCTTCACACTCTTGGCGTGAAGCTCGAGGATGTTCTTGCGGCCGGTCAGGTCGGGCAGCTCAACGGGGATGCGGCGGTCAAAACGACCGGGGCGCAGCAGAGCGGGATCGAGGCTGTCAGGACGGTTGGTGGCAGCGAGGACGACGATACCCTTGTGGTTGTCGAAGCCATCCATCTCGGTCAGCAGCTGGTTGAGCGTTTGCTCACGCTCGTCGTTGCCGCTAAAGCCGCCACCGTCACGCTTTTTGCCGATGGTATCAATCTCATCGATAAATACGATACAGGGGGCCTTTTCCTTAGCCTGCTTAAACAGGTCGCGCACCTTGGCGGCGCCACGGCCGACGAACATCTCGACGAACTCAGAGCCCGAAATGCTAAAGAACGGTACGCCCGCCTCGCCGGCAACAGCCTTGGCAAGCAGGGTCTTACCAGTGCCAGGAGGGCCCACGAGAAGAGCACCGCGCGGCAGCTTGGCGCCGATTTCCTCATAGCGCTGCGGCTTCTCCAGAAAGTCGACGACCTCCTTCAGGGATTCCTTGGCCTCTTCCTGACCAGCAACATCCTTAAAGGTCACGCCAACATCCTTGGAGGCGATAACGCGCGCACCGGACTTACCCAGACCGCCGCCGCCAAAGCCGCCGCCACCAAAATTCATGGACGGGCCGTCATCGCCCATGGCCTTCTTCATACGGCGGTTGAGCCACCAGCCGATGAGGAAGAAAATCGCCATGGGAAGGACGAGCGTGAGCAAGTAGTAAGTCATCAGGCCCGAGTTCTTATCGGGAACCACCGACTCCAGCGAGGCGCCGGCCTCGAGCACGCGATCGGTAAAGCCCGTGTCACTCGGCACGCCGGTCGTCTTGTAGGCGATGTTCTCGTCCTCGCCCTTCTTGGTGTAATAAATCGAGTAATCGTCCGTGTTGTACTCGACCTTGTCGACACTCTTCTTATCGAGCGCTTTGACAAACGTCGAATAATCGGTCTTCGTAATCTGCTGCGTGTGACCGATGTTGGGGAACAGAACGGTCGAGAGCACGAGGTAGACGACGAAGGCGATGAGCACGTAGAGGATCATATTCCGTCTACGTTTGTTGTCATCCATCTCCATCTGCTTGAACTCCATCTACTGGGGTTGATAATGCTAACTAGAATACCCAACCCGGCCGGCGATAAACCGACGCCGGGCACGAAAGAATAGAGATGGCATCACTCGAAGTCGGCAAGGTTCAGATCTATACGGGCGACGGCAAGGGCAAGACGACGGCTGCGCTGGGGCTCGCGCTGCGCGCCACGGGCTATGGACTTAACGTGCTCATGCTTCAGTTTGCCAAGAAGCTGCACTGCGCCGAGCATGATGCGGCACCACGCCTAGGGCTACGAATTGTACAGGCCGACCGCGACACGCCCGAGGCTTGCGCCGCACAGATCATGGAGCTCGCACGCAAGCAGATCTCACAGGTCGACGTTCTGATTTTGGACGAACTCGGCGAGGCCATGCGCCGCGGCTTCGTGACGCGCGAGGATGTCGAGGAACTGATCGCGATGAAACCCGACACCACAGAGCTCATACTGACCGGCCGCGGCCTGCTGCCCATCGCGGACCTCGCCGACCTGGTCACCGAAATGCACCTCGTCAAACACTACTTCGACGAAGGCCTCCTGGCCCGCCAAGGCATCGAATACTAATTGATCCGAAGGGGACGAAGGGAAACGGATCATCGACATCACGACGGAGAGCAATGAGCCGTTTTCCTCCGTCCCCCCAGGGATCATTAGGCAGTGGCGCGGCCTAGCCAGTTGCCGCTGTGGTGGTAGATGGTGAACATCGTGGCGGTTATTACCCAGGTTACGGGGTAGACCAGCAGCAGATGCTCGAGCGAGGGGTCGAGCGGCATAATCGAGAACACCCACGCCACGCGGAGCACGACCGTGCCGAATATCGTGAGCATCATAGGCTGGAAGCTCACGCCAGCGCCACGGATGGAGCCGGACGCGTTTTCGATAATCGAGAAGATCGCGTAGAACGGCGCGATGAAATGAAGAATCGTCGTGGTGTAGGCCGAAATTGCGACATCGTCGATAAACAGACGCGAAAGCGGGCCCGAGAATACCAGCAGCACGGCAGACAGGCCACCGATAAGCACAAACGACAGCACGAGCGACGTGTGGTATCCCTTTCGCATGCGATCGTAATTGCGCGCACCAAAGTTCTGCGCCGAGAACGTAGTAATCGACACACCAAGCGCCTCGGTCACCATCCAGATAATGCCGTCCAGGCGACCGGAAAGACCCCAAGCGGTCGTAACATCGGCTCCAAACGAGTTGACCGACACCTGAATCAAAACGTTGGAGATCGAATACGCCGCAGACTGAACGCCCAGCGGCAAACCGCACGAAAGCATGCTCTTGCAAATGCCGCGATCGATACCGAGTTTGGATAGCGACAACCGCCACGCCCCCGGAGCGCGCATCATGCGGATCACAATCATCGTGGCATTGGTGCAGATAGTCAGCGCCACCGCGATGCCGCAGCCCAGCGCTTCCATGTGCAGCACGGCGACAAAGAGAATGTCGAGCGCCACGTTGACGAAGCAGCCGGAGGCAATAATGACCGCCGGACCGCGCGTGTCGCCCACGGCGCGCAACAACGCCGTCCCCATATTGAGCAGCAGCGCCGCAAACATGGCGGCAAAGTAGCAACGGGCATACGCCACACCCTCGGCCAGCAGCTCATGCGGTGTATTCATCAGCACAAGCATCGGCTCGACAAACACCATGCCCAGAATGGAAATGACAATGCCGCCCACCAGCGCGAGCGTCATGGCCGTATGGACCGATCGGCTCAAGCGCTCGTCATCGTGCTGACCAAAAAACTGGCCGGTAATAACGGCACATCCAGCACCAACACCGACGCAAAAACCAATGCAGAGCTCCGTAAGCACCATCGTGGCCTGAATGCCACCCAGCGCGAGCTTGCCGCCAAACTGACCGACGATATAGGTACCGATAAGCGTGTATGCCTGCTGAAAGAACGAACTAAAGAAGATGGGGACGCACAGCGACAGCAGCTGCTGCCAAATAACGCCCTGCGTTACATCGATAGCCGTAGATTTCTTAGCCACACGCCCTCCCCACCAGCGTACGTCAAACAACAAAACGGCACTTTAAAACGAAAGCCAAAACCAGCTTAGCACCGACCGACGTCGGCCGAAACGTCCCGAACCAGAGCCCGGTGCGAAATATCTGCCTAGTGATACAGCCCCCGCTGGTAGTGGTACTCGTTGCTCACATGCGGGCACAGTTGCCAAAAGGCGACGGCACTCGCAGCGGCAACGTTGAGTGAATCGACCCCGTGCGCCATCGGAATGCGCGCGGCTCGGTCGCAGCCGGCAATGGTCTTGGTGCCCAAGCCGGCACCCTCGGTACCCATAAAGATCGCTAGGCGGTCAATCTCCTGCAGCACGGGATCGTCCAGCGACACCGAATCATCCGTCAACGCCATGGCGGCACACGAAAAGCCGGCATCGTGCAGCGCCGCCAGCCCATCATGCGGCCATACGCGCGCCTCGCTGCCAATGCGCGTCCAGGGCACCTGGAACACCGTGCCCATGCTCACGCGGGCCGAGCGACGGTACAGCGGGTCACAGCAAGTGGGGCTCACCAAAATGCCATCGACGTTCAGCGCAGCCGCCGAGCGGAAAATCGCGCCGACATTGGTGTGGTCGACAATGCCCTCGAGCACGCACACGCGCACCGGGCGCTCACCCGCCGCCTCGACGACGCCACTCAAGAACTCGGCTACCGGAATCTGGCGTGGACGACGGAATGCCGCGAGCGCACCGCGCGTCACGTTAAAACCCGTCAGCTGCTCCATGAGCTCCATGGAGGCAACGAACACAGGAACCGGACCCGCGCCCTCGCGCACAACCAGGCGCTCAAACAGCGGCATCATCTGATCGAGCCAGCGTTCGCCCAAAAGAAAGCTCACCGGCTCGTATCCGGCGCGAACCGCACGCTCGATGACCTTGGCGCTCTCGGCGATAAAAATGCCCTTCTGCGGCTCCAGCACGCAGCGAAGCTCACGCTCGGTCAGTCGCACGTAGGCATCGAGCCGCTCGTCCTCGAGCGAATCGATTCGCAGCACCTCAACGGCATCAGTCATAGCAGCCAGCCCGCACCCTTCTTTACAGCACATCTATACCAAACGAGGCGACGCTAAGCGCCGCCCCATGCATTCAATCAACCCGATGATACCGTTCACGCCAGGCGATTTATGCCTCAACGCGACGATACGTCACGAACTCATAATCGAGACCCTCGTCACCCTCGCCCGAGGCAATCGTGGCAACCCCGCCACGCCGCGCAATCTCCCACGCGGGATCGGCGTCCAAGTCGGGAAAGTACGTGTCCACGGGATGGACGCAGTGGTTATGCGTGACCTCGGCCTCCACGCAGCACGGCAAAAACTGACGATACACCTCGCCACCGCCGATCACCCACGCAACGGGCTCATCGGCAACCACGGCGAGCGCTTCGTCGACGCTATGCACCACGTCGACGCCCTCGGCAGCAAAGCTCTCGTCACGCGTGAGCACGATATTGCGGCGGTTCTTGAGCGGACGCCCACCGGGAAAACTCAGCAGGGTCTTGCGTCCCATAATAACCGGGCACCCTTTGGTGCACGCCACAAAATGGCGCATGTCGGCGCGATTGGACACCACCATGTCGCCCTCGCACCCAATGCCCCAGTCATCGCACACGGCGACAATGGCAGAAAGCTTACACGTCATGCGCGTCACCTACACCGCAATGGGGATGTTCTTGACCTGCGGGCCGTGCTCATAACCCTCGACGATCAGGTCGTCGGTCGTAAACGCATAGAAGTCATGCACATCGGGGTTAAGCGTTACCTTGGGCGCGGCAAACTGCGGACGCTCGATAAGCTCGCGGACGATATCGACATGACGGTCGTAAATGTGGGCATCGGCAATCACATGTAGCAGCTCGCCGGGAATCATATCGACCGATTGCGCGACCATCATCAGCAAGATGGCGTACTGGCACACATTCCAGTTGTTCGCGGCCAAAATGTCCTGGCTGCGCTGGTTGAGAATCATGTTGAGCGTCGGTTTGTCATCCTGCGGGCGCTGCGTCACGTTATACGTCACGCTGTAGGCGCACGGATACAGGTGCATCTCGGACAAATCGCTAAACACATAGGTATTCGTCATAATGCGGCGGCTGTACGGCGTGTTCTTAAGGTCGTACAGAACGCGGTCCATCTGGTCGAAATCGCCCTCGGCATAATGGCTCTTTTGCCCAATCTGATACCCGTAGGCCTTACCGATGGAGCCGGTCTCGTCAGCCCACTCATCCCAAATATGGCTGTTGAGGTCATGCACGTTATTGGACTTCTTTTGATAGATCCATAGGATCTCATCCATGGCAGATTTGAGGGCCGTACGACGCAGGGTAAGAGCCGGAAACTCCTCACGCAGGTCATAGCGCGCCGTAACGCCAAAGTTTTTAATGGTATAGGCAGGGGTGCCATCCTCCCACACCGGACGGACCTTTTGTCCTTCGGTCGTGGTGCCATGGTCCAGAATATCGCGGCACATGGCTACAAACTGTTGATCAGCCTTGCTCATTGACCCTCCTGTCAGTCGCCTATAAGCGAGATTCATTGTATCCCAGGCACATGCAGCCCCACAGCCCAAACATATGCCTTCATTTTCTGGCATATGCCAGAAATTCCTTGCGTAAATCTGCGCGGTCGTTATTCTATTGTTGACATATGTCAGATATGGAGAGTGTATGGCAGGAAGACGCGAAAAATTGCGCCGCGTCGGGATCATCCCCGAATATCGCGGCTTTACCCCTGACGGCCTAGCCAGCGGAGACGCCATCGATATGACGATCGACGAACTCGAGGTCCTGCGCCTCTGCGACCTGGAAGGACTCAATCAGGAGGATGTCGCCCAGCACATGGGCATTGCCCGCGCCACGGTGGCGGCAATCTGCAGCCGCGCACATCGCAAGGTGGCAAACGCGCTGGTCAATGGACGCGCGCTCATCATCGAAGGCGGCAATATCGCATACTCCCCCATCACCACGACAACGGCCGCATGGCCAGCAAAGGAGGTCGACACCATGAGGGTGGCAACGACGTACGACAACGGCAACATCTTTATGCACTTTGGCCGGAGCGAGCAGTTCAAGATCTACGACATTCAGGACGGCAAGGTACTCAACGAGCAGGTCGTGGGCACCGGCGGCACCGGCCACGGTGCCCTTGCGGGCCTGCTCGCCAACGGCGGCGTGGACACGCTCGTCTGCGGCGGCATCGGTGGAGGCGCCATCAACGCGCTTGTCCAAGCCGGCATCACGGTATACGCAGGTGCCCAGGGCAGCTGCGACGCTTGCGTCGCGGCCCTTATCGCCGGCACGCTCGCACAGAACGGCGAGGCCACGTGCGGCTGCCACGGCCATGACCACGACCACGCCCACGAACATGGCGAGTCCTGCAGCTGCCACGGCCATCACGAGCACGAGGGCCACGAGGGCTGCGGCTGCCACTAACGGCACGGCACCGCGAGCTCGGGGCGCGACGCTGAACGCAATCCAACAATCAAAGCCAACAACAAAGGCCACCCGGTAGCTTCCGAGTGGCCTTTGCCATATCAAGCTGGAATTACAGCCCTATTTCTTATTGCGCATCTGCGCTTCCATCTGGCGCAGCAGCTCCATATCGGACTTGGGACCGCCCGTACCCAGGCCGCCCATGCCGCCCAGACCCATAGCGTCCAGGCCAGGGATATTGGGCATGCGCATCTTCTTGCCCTTCTTTCCCTTTTTGCCCTTCTTGCCGCCGGCCTGTGCCTGATTGGCCATCGTGCGCATGCGGCCCATCATCTTGTTCATCTCGCCCCACTGCTTCATAAGGCCATTGACCTCGGTGGGGGTCACACCGGCGCCCTTGGCGATACGCGCGCGACGCTGGCCGTTGATGATGGAGGGACGCAGGCGCTCCTCCTTGGTCATCGACATGATGATGGCCTCGTTCTTGTCGAAGATGCCCTCGTCCAGGTTACCGCCCATCTGGTTGAGCGCGCGCTGGCCACCGGGGAGCATGCCCAGGATACCCTTCATGCCGCCCATCTTTTTGACGGCCTTCATCTGGTCGAGCATGTCGTTCATGGTAAAGCCCTCGCGCAGCATACGCTCGGCAGCCTCGAGCTGCTCGGCGTCAGCCGCCTCCTGGGCCTTCTCGATGATGCCGACAACATCGCCCATGCCCAAGATGCGCTTGGCCATGCGATCGGGATAGAACGGCTCAAGCGAATCGGGCTTCTCGCCCATGCTCACAAACTTGATGGGCTTGCCGGTCACCTGGCGCACCGAAAGTGCGCCACCGCCACGGGCGTCACCGTCGAGCTTGGAGATGATCACGCCGTCAAAGTCGGTGCGCTCGGCAAAGGTCGAGACGACGTTGACGATATCCTGGCCGGTCATGGCATCGACGACCATCAGCACCTGGTCGGGCTTGACGGCCTTCTTGATGTCGACTGCCTCCTGCATCATCTGCTCGTCGATCTGCAGACGACCGGCGGTATCGACAATGACCACGTCACGCAGGTGGTCGACGGCCTCCTGGATGGCGCCCTTTGCGATGTCGATCGGGTGCGCTCCGTCACCGCGGAAGACCGGCACGCCGATCTCGCCACCGAGCGTGGCCAGCTGGTCGGCAGCGGCGGGACGGTAGACGTCGCACGCGGCGAGCAGCGGGGAGCGGCCCTGCTTCTTGAGCAGGTAGGCAAGCTTTACGGCCGCCGTGGTCTTACCGGAGCCCTGCAGACCCACGAGCATGATGACATTGGGAATGCGGTTGCTAAAGACGAGCTTGCTCTCGGTTGAGCCAAGCATCTCGGTAAGCTCGTCGAGCACGATCTTGACGACGTTTTGCGCCGGCGACAGCGACTCCATGACCTCGGCGGTCATGCAACGCTCCTTGGTCTTGGCGACGAACTCCTTGACAACCTTAAAGTTGACGTCGGCCTCGAGCAACGCCATGCGAATGTCGCGCATGGCCGAGGTGATGTCGGCCTCGGTCAGCTTACCCTTGCCACGCAGGCGGTCAAATGTGTCATTGAGGCGATCGCTCAGAGAATCAAACACTAGTCACTCCTTAGTTGGACTCGCCCACCAGGGCGCGGCAGAAATCTTTGGCGTTAAACTCCTGCAGGTCATCGACCTGCTCGCCCACGCCGATGCGCAGGATCGGGAGCTTGAGCTTCTCGGCCACGGCCATGGCGATACCGCCCTTAGCCGTGCCGTCCAGCTTAGTCATGATAATACCGTCCAGGCCCAGCGCCTCGTTAAACTCGAGCGCCTGGTTCAGACCGTTCTGGCCGGTGGCGGCATCGATCACAAGCACGACCGAGACCGGCATGGGACCGGCGGCCATATTGGCGGCGCGCTTACGCGTCACGTTGACCACCTTGGCGAGCTCGCGCATGAGCTCGGGGCTCGTATGCAGACGACCGGCGGTGTCGATAAGCACCAGGTCGCTGCCGCGCCTGTCGGCCTCGTCGAGCACGTCGTAACAAACGCTCGCCGGGTCGGAGCCGCGGTCGCGCTTGATGACGGGAACACCGGCGCGCTGGCCCCACACATCGAGCTGCTCGATGGCGGCGGCGCGGAAGGTATCGGCCGAACCGATCACGACATTCTTGCCGCGGGAAGCCATGGCGCTCGCAATCTTGCCGACCGTCGTGGTCTTGCCGGCACCGTTGATGCCCACAAACAGCACGCAGCTCGGCGTATCGGAGAACGGATCGCGCTCGATGGGCACAAAGTGCTGCTCAAGCTGCTCGGCCAGAGCGCGACGAAGCTGCGGTGCGGTCTTGAGGTTCTTCTTGGCTGCGGCATCGCGCAGGTCATCGGAGACCTGAATAGCGACCTCGGCACCCATGTCACCCATAACGAGGGTGTCCTCAAGGTCCTCCCAAAAGTCCTCGTCGACCTCGCCGCCAAAGTAGAAGACCTCGTTGAGGGCCTCGCGGCTGCGCTCAAGTCCGCGCGAGAGAGCGTCAAAGAATCCCATTATGCATTCACGACCTTTCCGGTTTCGCGATCGAGTTTTTGCGAGACGACGCGACTGACGCCGTCGGCTTGCATCGAGACACCGTAGAGAACGTCAGCATCCTCCATAGTACGGCGCTGATGCGAGATTACCAAGAGCTGCGTATCGGAACGCAGCACATCGAGGGCGCCGATGAGCTTGGACAGGTTGGCGTCGTCGAGCGCGGCCTCGACCTCGTCCAGCACATAGAACGGCACCGTGCGCGTGCGATACACGGCAAAGAGCAGGGCGAGCGCCGTCAGGCTCTTCTCGCCACCCGACATGAGCATCATCTTGGTGATGCGCTTGCCGCGCGGCTGCGCCACGACCTCGATACCCGTCTCGGCCGGATGCTCGGGATCGGTCATCTCCAGATGAGCCTGGCCACCCGGGAACAGCATAGCGAAGATCTCGCGGAAGTTCGCGTCGACCTTCTCAAACGTCACCAGAAACGCCTTGCGCATCTTGCGATCAATGGCCACCGTGATCTTGGTGAGCGCCTTACGCGCGCTCTCCAGATCGGCCAGCTGCTCCTCGATGTAGTCAGCGCGGCGCTTGAGCTGCTCGTACTCCTCCATGGCAACTTGGTTCACGGGACCAAGGTTGTTGATCTGGCGCACAAGCTGGTTGAGCTCGCGCTCGGCGGCGTCGCGGTCCGTGGGCGCAGGAAGCATAAGCGCTTCCTCGAGTACCGTGTTGCCATCGGCGGTAATGGCCTTAATGGCGGCCTCTACCTGCACCTCGAGCTTGCCACGCGCGACCTTAAATTCGTTTTGCGTGGCGGTGGCGGTATCGACCTTCTCCTTAGCGCGGGCAACCTCTGCCTTGGCATCCTCGATGGTCTTCTTGAGCGAAGCGGAGTCCGCCTCCTCCAGAGAGGCCTGGTCACGCAGACGCGCTGCCCAATCCGACGCGCGCTCCAGCAGGGCCGAATAGCGCTCGTGCATGGGATCGACGCGAAGGCGCAGCAGCTCGAGCGAGCGCGAGGCCTGACGAGTCCCGCGGATACGACGATCGATACCCTCCAGACGATGCTCAAGATCGGGCACGCGGCCCCTCAGCGAACGAAGGCGCTCGCTCGTCTGAGCAAGGCGCACCTTAGCGTCGGCGAGCTTGCCGGCGGCCTCGGAATCGTCACGGCGAACGCGGTCGAGTTCGTCGTTGGCTTCGGCAATCTGAAGGCCAAGATCGCTTGCCTGCGCTCGGGCCTCGTCACGCGAGCGGGTGAGCTCGTCCACGCGCGGACGCGCAGCGCGAACGGCCTCGGCGGCCTGCTCGCGGCGCTTGGAGATGCGCACGCGCTCGACCTCGGCGTTGTTGGCGCTTTGCTCCAGGCGGCCAATCTCGGAGAGCAGCGAGCGGCGCTCGCCCTCAAGACGGGCGATCTCGCCGGCGGCATCGCCCTCAGCGGCACGCGCCTCTTCGACGGCCGCATTGGCCTCGACGACCTGATCCGACACATGATCAAACACAGCAGCCAGATCGGGTTCCAGACCCTCCAGCTCGCGAATGCGACGCTTGCGCTCCAAAGCACCCGAAGCCTCGCCGGCGTCGAGCCCCACACGCACCAGGCCGCCGCAGGCGACGCGGGCGCCATCGGGGGTCACGTAAGTCACGCCGTCAACGACCGGCGCCGACAGCGCAGCCGCCAAGTCGTCGACAACGTAATAGCCGCCGAGCAGCGCCTCGACAACCGGGCCATAGCCGGCGCGTACGGACAGGCGATCGACCAGGCGGGAACCGGCAGCGCCCTTAGCGGCAGCAGAGGCGCTCACACCGCGCGCGACCAGCAGCGCCTCGCCCGAGGCCTTCTTCTGGTCCAGAGCGGCACGACCGGCACGCTCAAGCGCGGACGCATCGTCGAACAGCAGCGCATCGATATCACCGGCGAGCAATTGCTCAACCAGGCCCTCAAGCTCACGCGGGGCCTCGAGCACGTCGCCCAGACGACCCGAGACATCGTCGCCCAGCGCACCCATCAGACGGCTCACCAGCGGCGAGCTGTCAGCCATGCGGGCATCGAGCTTCTTTTGGCTGGCAAGCTCCGAGCGCACCTCGGACAGTTTGTTGCGCGCCTCGCTCTCGCGGGCACGCAGGTCCTTAAGGGCTGCACGGGCGACCTCGGTAGCCTCGCGAGCATCAAACTGAGCTTGACGGGCCTGATCAAGTGCACTGTCGAGCTCCTCGGCGCGGTCGCGACGGCTCTCGAGTGAGGCCGTGACTTCCTCGAGCTGCTCGTCGATCTGCTCCAGGCGTGAGGCGTACATGTTGTCCTCGACCTCGGCGTTGCTCAGCGAGTCCTTCACCTTGGCGAGTTCGAGCGCCGCGTTATCGGCCACACGCTGCACATCGCGTTGCTCACGCGTAAGCTGCGAAATCTGATTGTCGAGCGCAACGCGACGCTCGTGGAGCTCGGCGGCGGCAGGTCCGGCGGCGTCAACGTCCTCCTGGGCCTGCATGTGCGCGCCGGTCACTTCCTCAAGCTGCGCACGTGCATCCTCGAGCTCCTCTACCACGCGACGACGCTGATGCTCGGAGCTCGAAATCTGCCCGCGCATGTCGGACAGGCGCGACACCATGTTGTGGCCCTTTTCCTCGAGCAGACGCATATCGGAGTTAATGCGACCGACCACATCTTGCATATGGCGGCGCTGCTCGCCCAGATCGCCCACAAACAGGCCCTTTTCCTCGAGCATGACCTGGAGCTTCTCGAGCTCGCGCTCCTTTTCGCCCATGCGGTACTGCGCAAGCTCCAGCTCGGCGGCGCCTTCCTTGGAGCGGCTCTCCAGGTCGTTCCACTGCGACTGCAGCGAACGCAGCTCGTCGACGGCTAGCATCTGCGTAAGCTCGTTCGCGCGCGAGGACAGCTCTTTGTACTTGCGCGCACGATCGACCTGACGCTCCAGCGGTCGCAGCTGACGGGCAATTTCCTTATTGATGTCGCGGGCACGCGTCAGGTGTTCGTCCATCGACTTAATCTTTTTGAGCGCACGCTCCTTGCGGCGCTTGTGCTTGGAGATGCCGGCGGCCTCCTCGATGAGGGCGCGGCGCTCCTCGGGGCGGCTCTGCAAAATGGCGTCGAGCTTGCCCTGGCTGATGATGGAATGCGTATCCTTGCCCAAGCCCGAATCGTGCAGGATGTCCTGAATGTCCATCAGGCGGCACGGACTCGAGTTGATGAGGTACTCGCTTTCGCCCGAGCGATACATACGACGGGTGATGGCGACCTCGTCAAAGTCGACGGGCAGCATATGGTCCGAGTTATCGAGCACCAGCGTGACCTCGGCGACACCCACCGGCTTGCGCGCTGACGAGCCCGAGAAGATGACATCCTCCATGGCCTGGCCGCGCAGCTGCTTGGCGCTCTGCTCGCCCAGGACCCACAGAATCGAGTCAGAGATGTTCGATTTTCCCGAGCCGTTGGGGCCGACGATGACGGTCAGGCCCGGCTCAAACGTCATATGGGCGCGGTCGGCAAACGACTTGAACCCTTTGAGCGTGAGGGACTTGAGATACACGGTTCCTCGCTTAAACAGGCTTCTTGTTGAGAATCACGCCGTTGGTGGTGTAGCCCATGCGGTCAAGTGCCTCGAGTGCAGCGGCTCCCTCGGCTTCCTTCTTTGAGGAGCCGGAGCCGCGACCCTGGCGAATACCGTCGATGAGCACCACAGCGGTAAAGGTGGGCGCATGCGCGGGGCCCTCGGAGCCGACCAGCTTATACGCGGGAGGCTCATGGCCGTCTGCCTGCACGCACTCCTGCAAGAACGACTTGGGGTTCGCAGGGTGCTCGGCACGCTCGGAGGCCAGGTGCGGTTTGAGCGTACGATGGATAAAGTCCGCCGCAACATCCCAGCCGGCATCCAGGTACAGCGCACCCACGAGCGACTCGTAGACGTTCTCGAGCGCCGAGTGCAGGCCGCGCGCGCCGGTACCGGTCTCGGAGGCACCAAATATGATGATGTCGTCGATGCCCAGCTCATGCGACACCTCGGATAGCGTAGCGCCCGAGACAAGCGACACCTTCAGGCGCGTGAGCTTGCCCTCGTCAAACTCCGGATAGGACTCAAAGAGCGAACGGGCGACGACGGCGCCCAAAATGGAATCGCCCAAGAACTCAAGGCGCTCATAGCTGGCAGAAACCGGCTGGCCCTCGACTGCCGAGGGATGCGTAAGCGCCGCGCGCAGAAGCACCTTATTATTGAACTCGTGGCCCAGGATTTCCTGGGCACGCGTAAGTCGTTCAGACAAAGCCAAGACCTAGGCCTCCCTGGCGTTTTCGATCGCGTCGACGGCGTCGGCGACAGAGTTGAGCGAGAGCAGAGTCTCGTCATCGATCTCGAGGTTGAACTCGTCCTCGATAGCCGTAACCAGCTGCAGGCGCTCGAGCGAGTTGGCATCGAGATCGTCAAAGGTGGTCTCATCGCTAATTTCGGCAACATCGACGCCCAGAACGTCAGCAGCGACCTCGGCGATCTTGTCGAAGATTTCGGAGCGGTCCATAGCGCTTCCTCTCATAGTGCATGAATACCAAAAGAATGGTACCGCCCGGGCGGTACCAAGACACGGTTCTGATTCTACCCCACGAAGCAGGCCGCGAGGCACATAACAGCGCTCTAACTCGCTCTTACAAAACGATGCCGTCCATGGAGTTGGCGACGTTCTCGACCAGCCCCGCGCGCACGGCTTCGGCCGCCGCGAGCGTACCGTTTTTAACAGCATCGACCGAGGTGGCGCCATGGCCGATTAGGACCACGCCACGCAGGCCCAAAAGAATCGCGCCGCCCTTGGCATCACCAGAGAGCTTAGCCTTAATCCCGCGCATCTGCTTTTTGATGAGCAGCGCGGCGATCTTGGTGCCGAGCGAGGCCATAAAGGCGCCCTTGAGCTCCTGCAGCAAAAACTTGGCAGCGCCCTCGGTGGCCTTGAGCGCAATATTGCCCGACATGCCGTCGGCGACCACGACGTCAAAATTGCCCGACGTAAGATCGGTGCCTTCGCAGTTACCCACAAAGCCGGGAACGGCGGCTTTCATGGCCGGGAAGCAGGCCTTGGTAAAGTTGGAGCCCTTCTCGTCCTCGGTGCCATTGGCGAGCAGACCTACGCGAGGATGCTCAACGCCCAAGACGACGCGGGCATAGGCGCTGCCCATCTGCGCAAAGCGCACCATATCGTCCACCTCAACATCGGGGTTGGCGCCCATATCGCACAGCACCGTCAGACCGCCGGCGCGATTGGGTAGCGCATTGGTCAGACAGGGACGTACCGGCTGCTTCTTGCCTTCGGCCATATATCTAAACGGCGTCACATAGGCGGTGGCGGCAGCAGTCATGGCACCGGTCGAGCCGGCAGAGAAGAACGCGTCCGCATTTCCCTTCTTGATGGCGCGGCACGACAACACGATCGACGATTTACGCTTGGTCATCACGGCGCGAATGGGATCGTCATCCATGGCGATAACGTCGGGTGCCTCAAGGGCCTCAACACGTGCATGGGAAGCAGCAAAGGGATTAACGATTTCAGCGGGGCCAGCTGCCAAGACCTCGATATCGGAATCGGCGGCAAGTGCTGCCTCGATACCATCGAGAACAACCTGAGGTTTCTCGTCTCCGCCCACAACGTCTACACAAACGCGAACGTTACTCATATACATACTCCTTATACAAAAATGGCCGACTCATTGAGCCGGCCATTGTGGTTCCATTTGGAACGGCATCGCATCCAGAGTATACCGTTACTCGGTAACGATAACCTCGCGGTCCTTGTAGAAACCGCAGCTGGGGCACACGTGGTGCGGAAGCTTGACAGCGCCGCAACGGGGGCACGTGGACTGAGCCGCAGCCGAGATCTTCATGTTGGCGGAACGACGGGTGTGAGTGCGGATACGACCCTGCTTTTGTTTAGGTACGGGCATAGTGACCTTCCTTATGAACTATCCAGTGTGGCGATTACGCGCAAGTAGCGATACTACCACAGTTTTACTCATCGAGCTTGAGATTCTTCAATGCTGCAAATGGATTTTCCGTGGCAGCGGCCCATTCTGCCTCTGCCTGGGCGGCGCAATCGCATTGCTCGACGTTGAGATTGCAACCGCAAGTGGGGCACAGGCCGCGGCAATCGGGCTTGCACAGAACGACAAACGGCGTGTCCATGACGACCGCGTCGTTGATGGGCTCACCCAGATCGACGATGCGGTCCTCACCCAGGAGCTCGTAGCCGACCTCGTAGGTCTCGGGATCCTCGGGCTCCTCGAAGAGGTAGAACTCCTCGATCTCGCCGGCGATATCAAACGAGGCAGGCTCCAGGCAACGGTCGCACTCGCCGGTGGCGTGCGCGCGGACCATGCCCGTGAGCAAGACACCGGTGCCGGCATTGGTAAAGACAACGTCGTAGTCGATGCCGTCCTGTAGCTGGTACTCCTTCTCGCCCACCGTGTAGGTGGCAACATCAACCTTGCCGGTCAGCGGATACGAATCACCAGGAAACTCGAGCTGCTCAGAAAGATCGACGGTAACGCTCGGGAACTCAGCCATTACCACTGACCATTCTGTTGGGCGGCACCCTCGTTGAGCTGCTGACGGCAACGGGTAACGGTGCCGGTCAGGCTCTTGAGGTTCTCCTCCAGGTGCGTAAAGACCTGCTCTGCGTAGTCCTCGGCAGCATAACGCGTCTCGCGCTCGTACTGCTGGGCACGATCGCGGATGTCGTCGGCCTGCTGCTGTGCCAGACGGACGATCTCCTGCTCACCGGCAATGGTGAGGGCCTGCTGCTGAGCGTCGGCGATGATGGAATCGGCCTGAGCGGCGGCGGATGCCATAAGCTCCTCGCGCTCCTTAAGGATACGGCGGGACTTCTGCCACTCCTCGGGATAGCTCATGCGGATCTCGTCGAGGATGTTGAAGAACACGTCGGCGTCGATGACCTTGAACTGAGCGTTCTTGCCGAAAGGCGGCTTGGCTTCCTCGATCAGCCCTTCGAGCTCATCGACCAAGCTGACGATCCTATCGCCAGGAAAATTCTCGCCCGGCATCCGGTCTCCTTTCATAGGTAACATATCATCGTGCTAGTTTACCACATGCCACCAGGCAATAAAAAACGTCACGAAAAGCGGTGTCTGAGCGCTTCGACCACGTTGGGCGGGACAAACGTCGATACATCGCTGCCGAGCGAGGCGATCTGGCGAACGACCGAACTCGAGATATAGCCGTACTGCGGCGCACTCATGACAAAGATGGACTCAAGCTCGTTATCCAAGCGATAGTTGAGGTCTGCCTGCTGCAGCTCGTACTCAAAGTCGGTCATGGCGCGCAGGCCCTTGACCACGGCCCCCGCCCCCTGCTCGCGAGCGAAGTCGACCAAGAGGCCGGTAAAGGGCAGGACCTCGACGCCGTCGATATCACCGAGCGCCTCGCGAGCCAGCGCCACGCGCTCATCCAGCATAAACGTGGTGCCCACACCGTTTTTACCCTGCGACTCGGCGACAGCGACGATCACGCTGGGAAAGATGCGGCGGGCACGGCGGATGACGTCGATATGGCCAAATGTGATGGGATCGAAGGTGCCCGGGACAATCACGCGGTTGATAGTGTCATTCATGGGCGTCCTCCGTGGGTGCGTCGCTATCGATACCATCATCCTCGCCGTTGCCGACCCAACGAAGCAGGTCGACCGAGGTAATGCCGTAGCGCTTCTCGCGCACGATCTCAAAGCCTGCCGGATGCGCGCCGGCATCGGCGGCGGCATGCTCAAACAGGGCATAAGCGCCAGGTGCAAGCAGACCCTGCTGAGCCAGGTTCTGCAGCAGTTCCTCGACCGGCTCGGCACCAAAAGCATAGGGCGGGTCGAGCAGGACCAGATCAAAGGGGCCGCCCGGCACACGACCGCGCGAGGCGCTCGCCAGCATGTCGCCCGTTACCACGCGCCAACGCGCACGGTCACGGCAGAGCGACTCGATATTCTTGGTAATGAGCCGCGCGGCATTCCGATCGATCTCGAACGTCGTGAGCGAACGGGCTCCCCGCGAGAGCATCTCAATGCCTAGGGCACCGGAGCCGCCAAAGGCATCCAGTACGCGGACCTCGTCCAAATCAAAGTCAAAGGCCGATAGGACCATGGATGCGCACGCTTCGCGCACGCGGTCGGTCGTCGGACGCGTAACATCGCGACCGCGCGGCTCTTCGATTTTGCGACCGCGCCATTCACCGCCGATGATTCTCATCCTCCGCTGACCTCCTTAAAAATGTGTCGATATCGCATGGCGACCGCATCGCGCAGGGGGCGCGTCGCCACGGAGTCAAGGGTGCAAGCATACCGCAAGAGCTCGACCGCGTCCAAATGGGCCCATTCGATAAGGTCCTCATCGGCGTCCAGGTCCACAAAGCGCAAGGTCACGCCGCCGTGCTGACGGTAACCCAGGATTTCGCCCTCGTGACGCAGACGCAGGTCCATCTGGGCAAGCGTAAAACCATCCGAAGTTTTTTCGAGCGATTGCAGGCGATCTTGTGCTGCCGACGCGCCGCCGTTGCCCTTGGAGTGCGTCATGACCAGGCACGTGCCCGACACACTGCCGCGGCCCACGCGACCGCGCAGCTGGTGCAGGGCAGCCAAACCAAAGCGCTCGCCGTTCTCGATGACCATGACGGTGGCGTTAGGCACGTCGACGCCCACCTCGACCACCGTAGTCGAGACGAGCACGTCAATCTCGCCACGCTTAAAGGCATCAATAACCTGGTCCTTCTCCCCCGCTGGCATACGGCCGTGAAGGCGCTCGATGGCAAGGCCCGGCAACGCCAGACGCAGGCGATCGAGCTCGGTCGCCGTATCGTGCAGCGGTACGGGAACCGTCACGCGGCCCTCATCGTCGCGGGCAATACCGGGCACGTCTTCCAGCTCATCGGCCGAGTCACTCGGCTCCACGAGCGGGCAAATCACGTAGGCCTGCTGACCCTTTTCATGCGCCTCACGGATGGCGCCATAGGCCAGGTCGCGACTCGACTCGGTGAGGACGCGCGTCGTCACGCCGGCACCCGGAATGGGACGATGGCGGATGATGCTCGTATCCAGGTCGCCATAGACCGAGAGCGCCAACGTGCGCGGGATAGGCGTGGCCGTCATAACGAGCAGGTCCGCACCGGGGCCCTTCGCGCGTAGGGCGTTGCGTTGGCCGACGCCAAACCGGTGCTGCTCGTCGATGACGACAAGCGACAGATGCTTGAACGCAACGTTATCCGAAAGCACCGCATGGGTGCCAAAGAGCACGTCAAGCTCGCCCGATTCCAGCTGCGCATGGATGCGCTCGCGCTCTGCGGCCGGCGTGGCACCCGTCAGAAGTGCCCAGGACATGCCGGCCTGCGAGAGCAGAGGGCCGGTCTTATCGGCATATTGGCGCGCCAGCACGCCCGTGGGCGCCATAACGCAGGCCTGCGTACCGCCATCGGCAGCCACAGCCAGCGCGCAGGCGGCAACGGCGGTCTTACCGGTACCGACATCGCCCAGCAGCAGGCGGTTCATCACGCGCCCGCCATCGCACATATCGCGCAGGATATCCTGGAACGCGGCCTCCTGCTCGTCGCTCAGCGAAAACGGCAGGGCCTGCTTGAGCGCGACCAGGTGCTCGCCCGCGGTGTGGGCATAGGGCACCACATCGACCAGGCCGCCGTCGTTGCGCAGACGCAGCGCCAGCTGCAGGTAGAGACACTCCTCGTAGGCAAGACGCCGGCGTGCGATGTCGCGCTCAGCCATGCTCGAGGGAAAGTGGATCGATCGAAGCGCACGAGCATTGCTCATCAGGCGACGCTTAACGCGTAAGCGTGCCGGAATGGGATCAAAGGGATTGCCGACGACCTCGAGCGCGCCGCTTACGATGCGGCGCATCCACGCCTGGCTCACGCCATCACTGACGTAATGGACCGGCAGGATAGTGCCTGCGGCACGCCCTTCCTCGAGCTTTTCAAAGTGCGGCGAGGCCATCTGCTTAAAACCGTAGGCAAACTCAACCTTGCCCATCACGGCCAGGCGGTCGCCCTGCTTAAGCTGCTGGGCAATCCAGGGCTGGCGGAAAAAGGCGACCTGTAGCACGCCCGTCTCGTCAACGAGTGAGACCTCGGTCACCTGCATGCGCGGACGCGGCTGCTTTTGGACGATGCGGTCGACCGTGGCGATGATAGTGCACACGGTACCGATGGGCGCCATCTCGATGGACCACGAACGAGTAAAGTCGAGGTAACGATGAGGGATATGGAGAAGGAGGTCCCCCACCGTCCGAATTCCCAGACGGCGAAGGGCCTCCTCACGTTTACCTGAAACATATTTGAGTCGCGCGATATCTTCGTCGAGCGCATTGCTCTGGGCAAAGCGCTCCGAGACGCGCGGCACGGAGCACAGCTCGGACATGGGCAGAGCCTACTCGATCGAGAAGATCACGGGATAGAGCGGCTGCTCGCCACG
Source organism: Collinsella sp. AF14-35 (assembly GCF_003464565.1). Classification (NCBI taxonomy): domain Bacteria; kingdom Bacillati; phylum Actinomycetota; class Coriobacteriia; order Coriobacteriales; family Coriobacteriaceae; genus Collinsella; species Collinsella sp. AF14-35. The sequence goes on along the minus strand of NZ_QRZD01000002.1, from coordinate 31,098 downwards.
ATGGGCGTCGATCTCCAAATCGGGCTGAGCCTCCTCAATGGCGTCTACGATCTCCTGGAAGGCCTCATCGGACAGTTCCTCGCCGGCCAGAATCGTCAGCGCGTCGCCCTCCTCTTCCTCCTGCATACGGTTGATGCAATCGAGCGTGACCTGCTTCACGTCGGAGCCGACCACGTCGATGGAGCCGGCGATGATACCCATGACGTCACCGGAGTGAATCGGCGAGCCGTCGGAGGCGCTGGAATCGCGCACGGCACGGGTGACCTCGCCATCGCGAACCTCGCTGATGGCGTCGACCATAGCGGCGACGGCATCCTCGAGCTCGGAATCGGGCAGGACCGCGAACAGCGCGGAGAAGGCCTGCGGGACGGTCTTGGTGGGAACGACGGCTACCTTCTTGTCGGTGCAGGCTGAGGCAGCGGCCTCGGCAGCCATGCGGATGTTGCCGTTGTTGGGCAGGATGATGACCGAGGTCGCGTTGACCTGGTCAACGGCGCCCAGCAAGTCTGCAGTCGAGGGGTTCATGGTCTGGCCACCCGACACGATCACGTCGACGCCGAGGGACTTGAGGATGTCTGCCTCGCCGGAACCGGCGGCAACGGCGACAAAGCCCAGCGCCTTGGCGGGCTCGGCGGCCTTTTCCTGGTCCTCGTGGATCTTGGCGGTACGGTCGTGGGCCTCCATCTCCATGTTGTGGATAAAGACCTCGTAAATCTGACCAAGCTGAAGCATGTGCTCGAGCACCAGGTTGGGGGTGTTGGAGTGCACGTGGATCTTGTAATCGGGGTAGGCGCCCACGAGTAGCTCACAGTCGCCCATGGAACCCAGGAACTTAAGGCACTCATCCTCGTCAAACGGGGCGTCGGCCTTAAAGAGGAACTCGTTGCAGTAGCGGAACTCCGAGCCCTCCCAATCGTCGTTGGCCTCGATCTCAACGCGGCCAAGAGCGGCATCGCGTGCAGAGCCAGCGGAATCGAACGTAGCGGAGAAATCCTCGACAACGGTGCTGCGACCAAGCGCGGCGGCAACAAAGTTCTCAAGGAAGATGGCAAATCCAAAGGCGCCGGAGTCGACCACGCCGTTCTCCTTCAGAACGGGCAGCAGGTCGGGCGTACGGGCGACGGACTGATAGGCCTCGACGACGATGGCGTCGAGCGCGTCCTCGGCCGAGAACTTCTTCTTCTCGCACTCGTCTGCCTTGGTCGAGACGTCGCGCAGCACCGTGAGGATCGTACCCTCGATGGGCTTACGCACTGCCTGGAAGGCAACCTTGACGGCTCGGCGGAACGCATAGGCGATGTTGGCGGAAGTGATGGGCTCATCGGCAGAGACAAGGCCCTCGGCCACACCACGCAGAATCTGCGAGGTGATGACGCCGGAGTTGCCACGGGCACCCATCAGGGAGCCATGGGTGATGGCACCGGCGATGGCCTCCATGTCGGCGTCGGCAGGAAGGGCGGAGAGCTCCTTGGTCACCGAGGCGAGCGTGAGCGACATGTTGGTGCCGGTATCGCCATCGGGTACGGGGAAGACGTTGAGCTTGTTGATCTCCTCGGCCTTGTCGGAAACGGCAGCCGCAGCGATCGGAAAACAGGTGCGAATGGTCTTTGCAATCATGGGTATTTGAATCTCCGTTTTCGGATGCTAGTTCAGACGGCTCTTGAGCGCGTCGATATGGATGCCGATCTTAAGGCTGGCGGGGTCGATCTGGGCGATCTCCTGCAGGGTGAAGGCAACGGAGCTCGAAAGATTGTGGCAGACGGACTTCATGTTGACGCCGTTCTCGAGCACGACGTGAAGATCGACCGTAAGGCCGTTCTCGTCGGCGGAGACAAGCACGCCCTTGCGGAGGCGCTGACCGGCAAGCAGGCGCACGCTCTCGGCGCCTTGGAGCTGCTCAGCCATACCGACGACGCCATAGCACGTCATCGCGGCATAACCGGCAATATCGGCAATAACGTCGTTCGAGACGCTCAGGCTGCCGTTAATGGTCTCAGACACAAGAATCTCCTTATCTGGTGCTCACGGCACCATGTCGTGGGAGCAATCATTGCAATATTCTACAACGACCGCGCCATGTTGAGGTGATGGGTCGCGGGATTACATCCTCGACACGAAATGTTGATATGGCAACGTTCGAGTCAAGTGGTCGCGGCATGAAAAAACCCGCCGCATAAGCGACGGGTTCTACAACCTGGCTCCCCGGGTAGGACTCGAACCTACAACAGCGCGGTTAACAGCCGCGTGCTCTACCATTGAGCTACCGAGGAATTAAAAAGCCCAGCGGAATGGGCTGAGAAATTCTGGCTCCCCGGGTAGGACTCGAACCTACAACAGCGCGGTTAACAGCCGCGTGCTCTACCATTGAGCTACCGAGGAATAGGTGCGTGCTCTCAAGCAACGAAATTTATTATACGGACGAATCAGCGCAGGGCAAGAACTTTTTTGAGATTTTTTCCGACCTAGTCATTGGGGACGTTCTTAAACGACTAGTCATTCAAGAACGTCCCCAACGACTACTCATTTAAGTCTGTCCCCAATAACCACCCCCAAACTGTCGCACAACTGACAGCCATAGCAACGCCGCAGATAGAGGACGGACAGCGAAAACCCGCCAGAGCGAGCAAGGTGCCTTGAAACAAGGCGGCATTGACCTTTTGGTCATGCCGCCGAAGTTGAAAGGCAGATTGCCGCTCTGGCGGGTTTGCAGCATCGGCCAGTTACGGCGTTCGGTAGAACGCCGCAACCCTAAGACTCGATGTAGTCCTTCAGCTTGCTGCTGCGGCTCGGGTGACGAAGCTTGGCCAGGGTCTTGGACTCGATCTGGCGGATGCGCTCGCGCGTGACGCCAAACTCGCGGCCGACTTCCTCGAGCGTGCGGGGATGCCCGTCGACAAGGCCAAAGCGCAGCTCGATAACCTTGCGCTCACGATCGGCAAGCGAGTCGAGCACCTGGGTGAGCTGCTCCTGCAGCATGGAGAAGCTGGCAGCATCGGGCGGAACGATAGCCTGGGAGTCCTCGATGAAGTCGCCCAGCTGGGAATCCTCTTCCTCGCCGATGGGGGTCTCGAGCGACACGGGCTCCTGCGAGATCTTCTGGATCTCGCGGACGCGGTCGGCGCTCATGTCCATCTCGGCACCGATCTCCTCGGGGGTCGGGTCGCGACCCAGGTCCTGAAGGAGCTGGCGCTGCACGCGGACGAGCTTGTTGATAGTCTCGACCATATGCACGGGAATACGGATGGTACGGGCCTGGTCGGCGATAGCGCGCGTAATGGCCTGACGGATCCACCACGTGGCGTACGTGGAGAACTTGAAGCCCTTCTGGTAGTCGAACTTCTCGACGGCGCGAATCAGACCGAGGTTGCCCTCCTGGATCAGGTCAAGGAACAGCATGCCGCGGCCGACATAGCGCTTGGCGATGGAGACGACCAGACGCAGGTTTGCGCTGATGAGCGCCTGCTTGGCTTCGAGGCCGACGTTCTCAATGCGCGTAAGACGACGCATCTCGGCACGCGTGAGCTCGAGCTCACCGGCATCGGCGGCCTCGAGCTTCTCGGTGGCCTCGAGACCGGCCTCGATCTTCATGGCCAGATCGACCTCTTCGGAGGCGGTCAGCAGGTCGACCTTGCCGATCTCCTTGAGGTACATACGAACCGGATCGCCGGTCAGCATCACCGTGGAGGCATCGATGCCACGCACGCGGGAGCGTGAACGGGACGTGCGCACGGTGCGCTTCTTCTTGCTCTTGGAAGAACCCATCTCGGCGTCGGCCTGACGGGCCATCTTGAGCTCGTGATCGTCGAGCGAGCCGGAATCGTGCTCGTCGTCGTCATCGAAATCGTCGGTATCGGTATCGTTATCGTCATCGTCGACGTCCATGGGGGCGTCGTCGTTACCGCTCGCGGAGATAATCTGGATGCCGCTGTTGCGCAGCGCGGAATACACCGCGGTGAGCTGCTCGTCAGAAACATCGATATCCTTCAGGGCGACCTGAATCTCGTCCTCGGTTACCGAAGTCCTGTTTGAGCCGTTGCCCATGAGCTTTGCAACGTAGGATTCCAGCCCAGTACCCGTGCTCTCAGTCTTTTTTGGCACAGATTCTCCCTTCATAGTCCACAGGACTCAATACTTTAGCACACACATAGGCGTCTATACCCAAAAGAGGACTGGATATAGGCGAGAATACGCTGGTTGACCACAACATCTAGGCCTGTTCGGTGCCTGCGGCCTCCAGACCGATCAAACGGAACGGGTCCGCCACGCCGCCGATCGACTTTTGCAGCTCGCGTTGACGCTGCGAATCCTGCGCGGCCTGCACGGTCAGCGCACGACGGGCCTCATCATCGAGCGAACGGTCCTGGCGCAGCTTGGCCTGTGCGGCACGCATGCGGCGCTTGATGGTGTAGAGTTCGAGCGTATCAAGCATGAACACGATGTTCGTCTCGGTGGGGTGCTTACTCGTCGCCGAGATGCGCCCGGCACTCACAAGCGTTGCCGCCTCGGGACACACCGAGCGCGCCGCATCCATGCAGGCTGCAGGATCGGTTCCCGGCGGCGTCGCCAGCACGGCCCACGCGATGGACTCGTGGCGCGGATCCACCCACTCGATGGAGCAGATACGGTCGGCATACGTGCGGAACAGGTCGGGGTAGCTCGTGAGCATCGTCAACAGCTCGCGCTCCCCTGCCAAGGACTTGCGCTCAAGATCGGTAAGAACCATCGGCGCCGCCGCAGCCGGAGCGCCCGAACCATCAGTCACAGGCACAGCACCCATACCATCAGGCACATCGATCGGCGGCAGGTCGTCGACGACCTCCACGGGCGCGGCACCGTAGGCATCGAGCGGGACGTAGTCATACGGCTCTTCTTCGACCGGCGCGGACACCGGCGGCGTCGCGCCCGATGCCCAAGCGTCACGACCGGCATCGCGAGAACTCGACGCCCGACTGCCCGTCCCGCCGGACCGCTCAGCCTGTGCCCGCTGGCGCTCATAGTTCTGCTCACGACGTCGCTCGGCATCCTCACGCTTGGCGACATCGCGAAACACGCGACCCGAACTCGCGCGAACCGTCTCCAGATCCAAACCCAGCAGATCGGCAATCTGGATAAAGTACGTATCGATCATATAGCTGTCACGAAGCGGATAGATGAGCGTGAGAGCATCCTCCAGCGCCTTGGCACGACCGCCCGGCGTGGAGATGTCGCTCGACTCCTGCAGCGAACGGTAGACAAAGTCCATGAGCGGCTCGGCCGCGTCGATGCGCGCCTGCAGCTCCTGGCCACCGTGCGCCGTAATAAACTCCATGGGATCGTTGCCGTCGGGCAGCACCACGCAGCGCAGGTCCATCGAATCCTGCTCGATAAACTGAATCGCGCGGCGCGCGGCCTTTTGACCGGCAGCGTCGCCATCGAACATATACACGATGCGCTTGGCAAAGCGGGTGAGCGTCTTGACGTGATGCTCCGTGAGCGCGGTGCCCAGCGTGGCGACAACGTTTTTGATCCCCGCCTCCCAGCAGGCGATGCAATCGGTATAGCCCTCCACCACGATGGCCGTATCCTGCGCGACGATAAACTCCTTGGCCCAATTAAAGCCATAGAGGTTTCGCTTTTTATGAAACACACTCGTCTCGGCGGTATTGAGGTACTTGGGTTGGCCGTCACCCATGATGCGCCCGCCAAAGGCAATGTTGTGACCCTGCTCGTCAAAGATGGGGAACATCACGCGGTCGTAGAAGCGGTCGGCAAGCTGCCCGCGCCCGCGGCTCACGGCAACGTTGGCGTCGATCATCTCCTGCGGGGTAAAACCCGCCTGGGACAGGTGCGACACCAGCGCGTTGCGGCCCGGTGCAAAGCCCAGGCAGTAGCGGCGGCAGACGTCGCCACCCATACCACGGCTGGCAAAGTACTCGCGTGGACGGCCGTCCTTACCGCGCATAAGCATGGTGTGGTAGAACTGGGCGGTCTCGGCACACAGATCGTAGATGCGAGCACGCTTGGTACCGCGCTCGCGACGATCTCCGGTGTCATGCAGCTCAATACCCGCACGATCGGCCAAATAGCGGATTGATTCGGGAAAGCTCAGGTTCTCGCGCTTCATGATATAGGTGAAGACGTCGCCACCCTCGCCGCAGCCAAAGCAATGCCACACCTGCGTGGCGGGGATAATGTGGAAAGAAGGCGTCTTTTCGCCATGGAAGGGGCAGCAACCCCAAAACTCATGGCCGCGGGGCTTGAGCTCAACCGTTTCCTGCACGATGGCAACCAGGTCAGACGCAGCGCGTACCTGGTCTTTTTCCTCATCGCTAATCACGGATGCTCACCCCCTGCTCACCCAAGTTATGACGAATATCCTCGATATTACCCTCGACGGTCGCAATCAACTCATCCAGCGAGTCGAACACACGCGAGGGACGCAGCCAGCGCGTAAACGCCAGCGAAACGGAAGCGCCGTACAGGTCGCCCGTATAACCAATTAAGTTAGCCTCGAGATGCGATGAAGCGGCATCGTCGGCATACGTCGGCGGCAGGCCGACGTTAACGGCAGCAGGCCATACGGTGTCATCGACGAGCACCAGGCCCTCATACACGCCATCGGCAGGCACCTGAATGCCGTCGGGAACCTGCAGGTTTGCCGTGGGAAAGCCCATGCCAGAGCCCTCGTGACGGCCGCGAATAACACCGCCGCGCAGCATATACGGGCGGCCGAGCAACTCAGCAGCCAGCTCCACATGGCCCTGTCCCAGCTCATGACGGATGCGGGTGGCGCAAATGGCCTCGCCGCACTCGCAAAGCAGATCGTGACCATACACGTCAACGCCGTGCTCGGAACCCCAGACGCGCATCTCGGCAACACCAGAAGCACCGCCACGACCCAGCCTAAAATCGCTGCCAACGCGAATCGAACGAATGTCGACCACGCGTGACAACAGTGTGAGAAAACCGACATGGTCGAGTGCCGCAACCTCAGGCGTAAAGGGAACGGCCACCACTGCATCGACCCCGGTCTGAGCCAAGGCATGTAGACGGTCGGCCGTCGTCATCAATTTTTGAGCGGGCGAAGGACTCACCACAACGTCCGGATCGGGATCGAAAGTGACCACGACCGCCTTGCAGCCATGGGCACGGGCATCACGGACAAGCGCTTCGATGAGTTCCCGGTGTCCACGGTGAACGCCATCGAACACGCCAATGGCGATCGAGGCAGCACCCAAGTGCTCGCACTCATCAAATGCATCGGCAGCAACGATGCGAGCCTCGTCCGACTCGCCCGCGAAAAAGATACGCGCGAGCTCGCGAGCGGACAACATCATCGAACACCGCCGATTGACTGCGGAAACACGTGCTCCATGACAAAGCGGCCACCCTCGATGCGGGCGAGCGCCTTGAGTCCCCCATCGAGCACCAACGCAAACGGCGGCTTCGCGGTATCGAAATCGGCAAGCGCACGCTCAACGGGAATGCGTCGGCCGCAGAGCAGGTCGTCGGCAAGATTGCCCGGCAAGTCAACACGCGTGGCGCCCAGAGCCGCAATGGGGTCCAGGGCAAAGCCAGCCGCGGACTCGGGAGAAAGCTCCTCGACCGCATGACAAGCGCCAATGGAAACAACACCGGAGGCCGTGCGGCGCAGCGCGGAAATGTGCGCGGCGCTCTCGCAGGCGCGGCCCAAGTCGCGAGCGAGCGCACGGATATAGGTACCCTTGCTCACCGAGAACGCCACGGTCCACACACACGTATCACCTTCGCCGCCAACGGCGATCAGGTCGGCGGCATAGACCTCGACGGGGCGCGGAGGTAGGTCCACCGCGTTGCCCTCACGAGCAGACTTATAAGCGCGAACGCCATTGACCGAGATAGCCGAAAACGCCGGCGGCACCTGCATCTGCGGACCCATCATGGAGGCCAAGCGCTCACGGGCATAGGCAGGATCGCTGAGCTCGTTGGCAACAGCCACCGTGCGGACCGCCTCGCCCTCCGCATCATCGGTATTGGTCTCGGCGCCAAACGAGATATCGGCGACGTAGCTTTTGGTATCGAGCGTGAGCATGCCCAGCAGACGGGTGGCCTGGCCCACACCCACCACCATGACACCCGATGCCATGGGGTCGAGCGTGCCGGCATGGCCGACGCGACGCTCATGGAGGGCGCGCCGACATTGCGAGACCACATCGTGGGACGTGCAGCCCACCGGCTTATCGACGGCGAGCAGCATATTCAGTTGAGAAGGCGTACGACGAGCCATGTACCATCCAAAAAGTTAAAGCTCGACGGTCACCGAAGCGGGATCCTCCCCTACCAGTTCGGCCAGCATGGGAAGTGCCACGGTGAGCGTCTCGAGAATCGTTCCGTTGTTGGAGAAACCGGCGGCAGCGGGATGTCCGCCTCCGCCAAAGGCAGCAGCGATCTCGGACACGTTGAGGTCGCCCTTGGAGCGCAGGTTGCCGCGCACCTTGGTATCGCCCTCAATGCCCTTCAGGAACAGGCAGACTTCGACGCCCATCACCGAGCGAACCACATCGACCAGGCCGTCGCACTCATCCGAGGTGACACCGCAAGCCTCAAGGTCACTCTGGTACGCGTAACTATACGCGACGCGCCCGTGGGCCACCGTCTTGATGCGGCCCATAACGATGGACTTGAGGTGCAAAAACTCAACGCGCATGCTCTGGTAGACCTCGAGTGCCACACGCGCCGGATCGGCACCGTGGGCAACCAGACGCGAGGCTGCATGGAACGCGGCGGCATCGGCGTTTTGGTACTGAAAACGGCCGGTATCGGTAACCAAGCCACACAGCAGGCAGGTCGCAACGCCATCACGTGCGACAATGCCGCAATTGTCCAAGAAGCGGTCGATGATCATGGCGCAGGCTGCAGCTTCGACGCGCCTCAGGCTGAGCTCGGCAAACTCCTCGCGCGCCGGATGGTGATCGAAGCACACCACATGCTTGGAGCGACGAAGCACCTCGGCGGAATTATTGAGACGCTCGACGACCGGCACGTCCACCGAGATGAACAGGTCCGGATTGCCGGTATACGCAGATGCCGGTACCAGGCGATCGGAGCCTTCCATAAAGCGGTAGATACGCGGAACCGGATCATCGTCTGCCAGCAGCAGGGCAATGTCCTTGTTAGGGAAAAACTTCATAAGCGAGAGGCCCAGACCCAACACGGAGCCCAGGGCGTCGCCATCGGGAGAAGTGTGTCCCGAAATCGCAATGGAGGACGCACCCTCGATGAGCTCGAGGATGCGTCGCTGAATATCTGCAGACTCGCACGAGGCGAGGTCGGCGGAATTAGTCATCTAAAGCTGCCTCCTGGGCGGCATCCGCTATCGGATAGCCGTCCTCGTCCTTTTCGATCGCAAGCGTGGCGGGAACGTTTTCCAGCGCACGCGTGATGCGCTCGGCCTCATCGGTCGAGCGATCGATGCGAAAATCGAGCTCGGGCGTAACACGCCAATCGAGCGAGCGAGCCAACAGGCTGCGAATACGGCCCTTAGCGCTTGCGAGCGCCTCCATGACCTCGTCGTAGCGGCTCGCATCGCACGACACGAACACACGCGCGAACGAACGGTCCACCGCGACCTCGACCGCGGTCAAAGTAACCAGGTCGAGACGCGGATCGGAAACCTCAAAGAGCAGGATATAACCGAGCTTCTCGCGAAGCTGCTCGCCCAGACGGCGGGTTGCCTGCGTTTGCTTCATAGCGCTACCCCCTACTCGGTACGGGCAACCTGGTCGATGCGGTAACCCTCGATCTGGTCGCCGGGCTTGATGTCCTGGAAATTCTCCAGGCCAATGCCGCCCTCGGAACCGCTCTTGAGGCTCTTGGCCTCGTCCTTGTAGTGACGCATCGAGGCGATCTTGCCGTTGAAGACCACGATGCCGTCGCGCACCAGACGCACGGAATCGGTCGCGGCGATCTCGCCCTCTTCGACGCGGACACCGGCGGCGATACCGACCTTGGGCACCTTGAAGGTGTCCAGAACGGTCGCGGTACCCGTGGAAACCTCGACCTCGGTGGGCTTGAGCATGCCGATACGGGCTGCGTCGAGGTCCTCGAGGCACTTGTAGATGACGTCGTAGCAACGGATCTCGACGCCCTCGCGCTCGGCGGCGGAGCGGGCCTTGCCGTCGGGACGGACGCCAAAGCCGATGATGATGGCGTTGGAGGCGTCGGCCAGAACGACGTCGGTCTCGTTGATGGCGCCAACGGCGGAGTGGATCGTGTTGATGCGCACCTCGGACTGGTCCATCTTGTCGAGGGAGTCCTGAAGGGCCTCGATAGAACCCTGGACGTCGGCCTTGATGATCAGGTTGAGCTCCTTGACCTCGGCGTCGGCGATGGTCTCGAAGAGGTTCTCGAGCGTCACATGCTTCACGCGGCTCTGCTCCTCGATGCGGGCCTTGAGCGAACGCTCGTCGGCCAGGGCGCGAGCCTCGCGCTCGTCCTCGAACACGCGGAACTCATCGCCGGCGTTGGGGACGGACTGCAGGCCCAGAATCTCGACGGCGTCGGAGGGACCGGCCTCGGTGACGGCGTTGCCCTTGGGGTCGAGCATGGCGCGGACGCGGCCGTAGGTAAGGCCGGCGACCAGCGTATCGCCCACGTGCAGGGTACCGCGGGTCACGAGCACCGTGGCAACCGAGCCGCGGCCCTTGTCGAGCTTAGCCTCGAGGACGTTGCCCGAAGCGAACGTATCGGGGTTGGCCTTGAGCTCGAGCACGTCGGCCTGGAGCAGGACGGTCTCGAGCAGGTCGTCGATACCGATCTTCTGCTTGGCCGAGATGTTGACGAACATGTTCTGTCCGCCCCACTCCTCGGGGATGATGCCGTACTCGGTGAGCTCCTGGCGCACGCGGTCGGGGTTGGCGCCCGGCTTATCAATCTTGTTGACGGCGACGACGATGGGAACGCCGGCGGCCTTGGCGTGGTTGATCGACTCGATGGTCTGGGGCATGACGCCGTCGTCGGCAGCCACGATCAGGATGACGATGTCGGTCACCTTGGCGCCGCGGGCACGCATGGCCGTAAAGGTGGCGTGACCGGGGGTATCGATGAAGGTGATCTTGCGGTCGTTGATCATGACCTGCGAAGCGCCGATGGCCTGGGTAATGCCGCCCGCCTCGCCGGCAGCGACGCCGGTGTGACGGATGGCGTCGAGCAGGCTCGTCTTGCCGTGGTCGACGTGACCCATGACGGTGACGACCGGGGCGCGCGGCTTAAGGTCGGCGGGATCGTCGTAGAACGAGAAGGTGTTCTCCTCCTCGGGGGTGATGATCTTGATCTGACGGCCCAAGTCGTCGGCAACGAGCTCGACAAGGTCGTCGGACATGGACTGCGTCATGGTAAGCGGCGTACCCAGCAGGAACAGGCGCTTGATGATGTCGTTGGCCGGAACGTCGAGCGCCTCGGCGAGCTCCTGGACGGTAACGCCCTGGGAGACCTTGATGGCGTCGAGGTCCTCGGGGTTCACGCCCTGGGCCAGCGCCTCCTCAATCTTGCGCTCTTCCTGAGCCTTTGCGGCCTCGCGCTCGCGCTTCTCCTTGCGCTTTTTGCGACGACCAGTGGACTCGCGAGAGGCCTCCTCGACGGCGGCACGAGCCTCCTCGAGCACCTTCTCACGGCTGTACTCCTCGGCCTCGCGAGCCATGCGGCTGTAGTGGTCCTCTTCGTTGTTGTGACCGCCCTTGCGCTTCTTGCCCTTGCCCTGCTTGTCGGGGTTGGGGAAGTCCATACCGGCAGCGACGTTGTTGCTGGCATTGGTGCGATGGCTGTGCGGGCGGTTCTCGGAGGCGTTGCGCTCGGAGTTGTTGTCGGAGGCGTTGCGATCGTTACGACGGCCACCGCGACGGTCGTTGTTGCCGCCACGACGGTTGCCGCGCTCGGCAGCGCGCTCGGCCTTGGCCTTCTGCTCGGCGTCCTTCTTCTCCTTGAGCACGGTCTCCTGTGCGGCGATCTGGTCGAGCAGAGAGCGGAAACGCGAACCGGAGTCGGAAGCGGGAACGGCGCGGCGCTGGGCCTCGCGGGCAGCCTCCTCCTTCTCGCGGGCAAGGCGCTCCTGCTCGGCCTTCTTCTTGGCCTCGGCCTCGGCGCGGGCGGCCTCCTCGGCAGCCTGGGCGGCGGCGAACTGGCGGCGCTCCTCCTCGCGTGCCTTCTCGGCGGCGATGCGCTCGCGCTCTGCCTCGGCAGCGCGTGCTGCCTCCTCGGCGGCAGCGGCCTGCTCCTCGGCCTGCTTGGCGGCCTCGACTTCCTGGGCGCGGGCCTCGATCACCGAGGCGAGCTGCTTGCGGACCATAGCGACGTAGGCGTCCTCCAGAGCGGAGGAAGCGGACTTAGCGGGAATCTTCATTTCGGCGAGATGACCCATCAGTTCCTTGGAGGTCATGCCGAACTCTTTGGCCAGGGTGGACACACGGACTTTTGCCATATGACTTCACCTACCCTTTCTGACACCTTGGGTGCCTAGAGACTGAACGAGCGTGGGGTATGCGCTGGGACCTGCCCGGCGCGACCGCGCGCTAGATCAGGTCCTCCGCATCATCGAAGGCGTCGGTGTCGTGGACACCGCAGAAACGGGAGCCGGGACGGGCCTGGTTGCGGCACTGGATGCCGTCCTCGGACACGAACTCGCAGCGACGGACGTCCTCGTCCTCCTCGTCACCGATCAGGTCGGCGGCGGGCTCCTCGTGAACGGGAACGTTCTTGAGGATGTCGGCGGCAAGGGTCTCGGACTTGATGTCGATATGCCAACCGGTCAGGCGCGCGGCGAGGCGGGCGTTCTGGCCCTCCTTGCCGATGGCGAGGGACAGCTGGTCGTCGGGCACGATAACGCCGGCGTAGGCCTTCTCCTCGTCGATAAGGACGCGGGTGACCTTGGCAGGCGACAGGGCGTTGGCGACATAGACGGCCGGATCGGCATCCCACAGGATGACGTCGACGCGCTCGCCACGGAGCTCGCCCACGACGGCGCGAACACGGCTGCCCTTGGGGCCGACGCAGGCGCCAACGGGATCCAGGCGATCGTCGAGCGAGTGGACGGCGACCTTGGAGCGCTGGCCGGGCTCGCGGGCGATCGACTTGATCTGGACGGTGCCCTCATAGATCTCGGGCACCTCCTGCTCAAACAGACGACGCATGAGCTCGGGGTGGGTACGGGAGATGACAATCGGCGGACGGCTGTGCTCGCCACGAACCGGCTGCAGGTTGGAGTTGGGGTCGCGAACGTCGATGATCACGGCCTTGATGTGCTGATTGTGCAGGTAGCGCTCGCCCATCGGACGCTCGTTGCGCTCGTTCTCATAACGACGCTGGTCAAAGTGCGGAAGCTCGGCCTCGACGCCCTCGCGGATCTTGACAATCGTGAAGTCGGGCGTGGACTGCAGCACGGTGCCGCTGATGAGGTCACCGATGCGGCCGGAGAACTCCTCGTAGATCTGCTCGCGGGCGGAGTTGCGCACGATGGCGTTGATCTCTGCCTTGGCGTGCTGGGCGGCGATGCGGCTCGTGTTCTTGGGGGTGACGTCGATCTCCTCGAACTCGGTGAAGTTGCCCTCCTCGTCCATGGAATCGTCGATCGGCTCCAGGCGGTAGACATAGATCTTGCCGGTGGTGCGGTCGATGGTCACCTTGGCGCCCCACTCAAGATGCAGGATCTCGGCGTAGCTCTTGGCGAGCGACTGCTCCAGGCGGTCGATCAGGTAGAGCTGGTCGATGTGCTTCTCCTGGCAAAGCTCCATCAGGGCGGACATCATGTCGGATGCTGCCATCTTACTTTCCTTCCTTCGCGGGCTTGAAGTCGTAGGTGGGCTTCAACTTGCACTTTTTAACATCAGAGAAATCGAGGGTAACGGACTCGCCGTCCTCGAGCTCGAGGGTCACGTTCGTCTCGGTCGCGACGGCAATCTTGCCGGTGTACTTACGACGGCCCTCGGTGGCGGTGGAGGTGAGCTCGCAGTCCTCGCCCACAAAGCGGGCAAAGTCGCGCGGACGGCGCAGCGGGCGCGCCATGCCCGGGCTCGACACCTCGAGCGTGTAGCTCAAAGAGATGGGGTCGAGCTCCTCAATCACATCGCCGACCCACTTGGTGTTGGCCGTGACGTCGTTGAGCGACAGGCTCTGACCCTCGGCACCCTCGATACGCACGCGCACGCAGGGGGCCTTGGTGGCACCCACGAGCTCGACGTCGACGATGTCGACATCGTACTGGGGAGCGACGGCCTCGAGCGCGTCGATAATCGCCTGCTCGGTCTTGGTCTTGACCATTGCGGCACCTCCATCCATACAAAAAAGAAGCGGGGCCGAAACCCCACTTCTTTCAATTACAACTTCATTTGCAAGCAAACTATACCAATAGCTGCGGAAACGTGCAAGCACAGTACGAATCTGCAGGTCAGCGTGCGCACAGGTTCTCCACAAGAATAGAACAATTGACCGCGGGCGCTTTGGGCAGGCAAAACAAAACGAGGGACGACCCAGCCGGATCGCCCCTCGTCTTAGAAGCATCAGCTATGCGTGCGACGTTTACTTGACCACAAGGTTGACAAGCTTGCCGGGCACGCAGATGGCCTTGACGACGGTCTTGCCCTCGGTCCACTTGGCGACGGCGGCCTCGGCGGCAGCCTGCATCTCCTCGTTGGAGGCGTCGCGGGCGACGTCGATGCGGCCACGGACCTTGCCGAGCACCTGTACGACGATCTGCACCGTGTCCTCGATGGACTCGGCCAGGTCGAACTCGGGCCAGGCGGCGGTGTAGGCGTTGCCCTCGCAGCCGAGTGCCTCATGCCACAGTTCATCGGCCCAGAACGGGCAGATGGGGGCAAGGACGCTTACGATATCCTTGGCCACGCCGTAGCACAGCGCCTTGTCACGGGAAGCGCCCTCAGTAGCATTGAGGTAGGCACTCGCGGCATTGACGAGTTCCATGACGGCCGAGATGGCGGTGTTGAACTGACCGCGATCGAAGTCCTCGGTGCACTTGGCGATGGTCCGGTGACGCTCGCGATAGAGCTTCATCGCAACCTCGTCGAGCGCGGACTTGTCGAAGGCCACGTTGGCGTCGCCGGACTGGACGAGCTGCCAAACGATACGCCAGGCGCGCTTGATGAAGCGGCTGGCGCCCTCAACGGCCTTGGGATCCCAGTCGAAGTCCTTCTCGGGCGGGGCGATAAACAGGATCGCCAGACGCATGGTGTCGGCGCCGTAGGGCTCGATGACCGAGCTCGGGGGCACGACATTGCCCTTGGACTTGGACATGGTGTCGCCGTTCTCGTCCTTAACCATGCCCTGGCACAGCAGGTTGGTGAAGGGCTCGTCCACGCTCAGCAGGCCCAGGTCGCGCAGCGCCTTGGTAAAGAAGCGGCTGTAGAGCAGGTGCAGGATGGCATGCTCGATGCCGCCGATGTAGTTATCGACAGGCATCCAACGGTCGGCGGCTTCGCGGGAGAAGGGCAGCTCGGTGTTGTGCGGGTCGGTATAGCGCAGGTAATACCAGCTGGAGCAGGTAAAGGTGTCCATGGTATCGGTCTCGCGCTTGGCCGGGCGGCCGCAGACCGGGCAGGTGGTCTCGTAGAAGTCCTTGCACTCGGCAAGCGTCTCGCCGGCACCCAGGTCCAGGTTCTCGGGCAGCGTCACCGGCAGCTGATCCTCGGGCACGGGCACGATGCCGCAGTGCTCGCAGTGGATGGCCGGGATGGGGTTGCCCCAATAGCGCTGGCGGGAAATGAGCCAGTCGCGCAGACGGAACTCGACCTTACGACGACCGCAGCCCATGGCCTCGAGGTCAGCCACGATGGCAGACTCGCCCTCGGAGTGCTTACCGCCGCGCATGCCGGTGTACTTGCCCGACTGGACCAGCGTGCCCTCGGCAGCGTGGGCGCATTCCCAGTCGACAGTCTCGGCATGGAAGGTATCGATGGTCTCGCCGCTGGCCTCGACGGCAGCGCGATCATCGTCGTCCAGGATGATCGGCACGATCGGCAGATCATACTTGCGGGCAAACTCAAAGTCGCGCTGGTCGCCGCAGGGAACGGCCATGACGGCGCCGGTGCCGTAGTCGGCCACGACGTAGTCGGCAACCCACACGGGGACCTTTTCGCCGTTAACGGGGTTCACCACGTATCGGCCAGTAAAGGCACCGTGCTTCTCGAGAGTGCCCTGGGCACGCTCGACGGCAGAAATGTGCTTGGAGTCCTCAACGATCTTGGTGACGGCCGCCTCGTACTCCGTGCCCTCGACGAGCTCGTGCAGACGGGCGTACTCGGGAGCCAGGACAAAGAAGGAGACGCCAAAAAGGGTATCGGCACGCGTGGTGAAGACGGTGATCTTGCCCTCATCGCCCTCGATGGGCTCGCCATCGGCATCGCACAGGGTAAAGTCGACCTCGGCACCCTCGGAGCGGCCGATCCAATTGGCCTGCATCTGCTTGACGCGCTCGGGCCAGCCAGGGAGCTTCTCCAGGTCATCGAGCAGCTCCTGGGAGTACTCGGTAATCTTGTAGTACCACTGCTCGAGGTCGCGCTTCTCGGGCTCGGTGCCGCAGCGCCAGCACTTACCCTCGGTGACCTGCTCGTTGGCCAGAACGGTCTTGCAGGTGGGACACCAGTTGACCGGGTTCTTCTTGCGGTAGACCAGGCCCTTTTCCCACATCTTCTCAAAGATCCACTGACCCCAGCGATAGTAGTCGGGGCTGCAGGTCTTAACGGTGCGATCCAGGTCGTAGGAGAAGCCCATGCGCCTCATCGTGGCGAGTGCCTGGTCCATGTTCTTATACGTCCAGGCGGCAGCCTGCGTGTTGTGCTTGATGGCGGCGTTCTCAGCGGGCAGGCCAAAGGCGTCAAAGCCGATGGGGTGCAGCACGTCAAAGCCGCGCATGCGGGCCTGACGGGCCATGGCATCGCCGATGGTGTAGTTGCGCGCGTGGCCCATGTGTAGGTCGCCCGACGGATACGGGAACATTTCGAGCACGTACTTCTTGGGCTTGCTGGCGTCGGTGTCGACGGCAAAGAGGTTGGAGTCCTCCCAGGCCTTCATCCACTTGGACTCAATGGCCTGCGCGTCGTAAGCAGGGATCTCATCCTTATGATCTGTGCAATCGCACATATCAGCTCCTTTAATCTTGCTGGGGTCGGACGGCTTAGCTTTATTCGCTACTGCGGACAGTCCTGCGCAAGACGAAGAGCACATTAAGTGCTCTTCTTTGCGTGCGGAACTTGTAGCGAACAAAGCTAAGCCGCCCGACCCTAAGGTTGACTCGACTGATAATAGCAAATACGACAAGCGAGATGCCTGCGACTTGCAGGCATCTCGCTTTATCTAAATAACGTGGTTGAGGCTCAACCTTTATGTGCAGGTCTTATCTTATCGATACGTTACGCTCTGTTGGGAGTCCTTGACTACGACGTCGTGGGCTCCGCCTTCGACGATCGAGGTCGAGGAGACCAAGGTCAAGCGTGCCTTTTGCTGAAGCTCAGGGATCGAGAGGGCGCCGCAGTTG
Organism: Collinsella sp. AF14-35; assembly: GCF_003464565.1. NCBI lineage: Bacteria > Bacillati > Actinomycetota > Coriobacteriia > Coriobacteriales > Coriobacteriaceae > Collinsella > Collinsella sp. AF14-35. The sequence continues at coordinate 13,601 of NZ_QRZD01000002.1, read as the reverse complement.
CACATCGTGGACTTGACCTTGTAGAGTGTGCCGCCCACGCCGTCCTTGAGGGAGCCGGCGTAGGGAACGTAGGAGTCGACGCCCTCGACGAAGCTGAGCTTCGCGGCGCCGCCCAGGTCGTAGCGCTGCCAGTTGCGGGCACGCGCAGAACCCTCGCCCCAGTACTCCTTCATGTACTGGCCGTTTACGTTGACGCGCTCGGTCGGGCTCTCGTCAAAGCGGGCGAAGTAGCGGCCCAGCATCATAAAGTCGGCGCCCATGGCAAGGGCGAGCGTCATGTGGTAGTCGTAGACGATGCCGCCGTCGGAGCACACGGGCACGTAGACACCGGTCTCCTCGTAGTACTCGTCACGGGCGCGGCAGACGTCGATCAGCGCGGTGGCCTGGCCACGGCCGATGCCCTTGGTCTCGCGGGTGATGCAAATGGAACCGCCGCCGATACCGACCTTGATGAAGTCGGCCCCGCAGTCGGCCAAGAAGCGGAAACCCTCGGCGTCGACGACGTTACCGGCACCGACCTTGACGTCCTCGCCGTAGTTGGCGCGGATCCACTCGATGGTGCGCTTCTGCCACTCGCTGAAGCCCTCGGAAGAATCGATGCACAGGACATCGGCACCGGCCTCGATGAGCAGCGGCACGCGCTCGGCATAGTCGCGGGTATTGATACCGGCGCCGACCATATAGCGCTTGTCGTTATCGAGCAGCTCGTTGGGGTTGGTCTTGTGGCTGTCGTAGTCCTTGCGGAAGACGATGCCCATAAGGTGATCGTTGTCGTCGACGATAGGCAGGGCGTTGAGCTTGTTGTCCCAGATGACGTCGTTGGCAACCTTGAGGCTGATGTTCTTGTCGCCCACGATGAGCTGCTCGCGCGGGGTCATGAACTCGGAGACCTTCTTCTGGTGGTCATCGCGGCTGGGACGATAGTCACGGCTGGTGACAATGCCCAGGAGCTTGCCCTTGGGAGTGCCGTCGTCGGTGACCGGCATGGTGGAGTGGCCGGTCTTCTCCTTGAGCTCGATGACCTGCTCCATGGTCATGTCGGGGGTCAGCGTGGAATCGGACTGAACGAAACCAGCCTTGTGATCCTTAACGGCCTTAACCATAGCAGCCTCGGACTCGGGGGTCTGAGAACCGTAAATGAAGGACAGGCCACCCTCGGTAGCGAGCGCGACACCCATGTCGACGCCCGAGACGGACTGCATGATGGCGGAAACCATGGGAATGTTCAGGGTGATTGCCGGCTTCTCACCGCGCTTGAAGCGGGTTAGCGGCGTCTTAAGAGAGACGTTGTTGGGGATGCACTGCGAGGACGAGTAACCAGGGACCAGCAGATACTCCGAAAACGTGTGGGACTCACCGGGAAAGAACGTAGCCATGTTTCTCCTTTTTCCATGCGACCGGTCGGCTGCAGGCCTCGTAGGACCCAGCCCAACCTTGGGCGCCCAATACTGGGGAAGTATCTTAACGCACTTTGACTGCTACAATGCATGGTTTAGAAAGAGCACACGAGGGTTTGACGCAGGCTTTGCGTTTGCCCAGCAAACACTTTAGCGGGAAGACGTGGAGCACATGGAGTACAAGACGACGGCAAAGTTGGTCATTCAAGCGTGCGACAAAGATCTGCCGGGCGTGTTTGGTCACGGCTGCGTCTTGTTGCTGCAGGGTATTGCCCGCGAGCACTCGCTCAACCGCGCCGCCAAAAGCATGGGCATGGCCTATTCCAAGGCTTGGCGCATTGTGAACGAAGCCGAAGGGCAGCTGGGATGCAAACTCATCGAGCGCGACGGCGCCCGCGGATCCACGCTCACGCCTGCCGGCGAGCGCGCCATAGCGGTCTACGAGGAGCTGCAGGCCGACATAAACCAAGTCATTGCCACCAAAGCCGACGCCCTCATCGCCAGCATCAAAGAGTAGCCAATTTGGGACGGGGCCTTTTTTAGCTACCATCCAGAGCATTCTTGACTCATAGCAAAAAATGACATTGGGTAGCTAAAAAAGCCCCGTCCCAAATTAGCTACTTGCGGAGGGCGTTGTCTAGGGTGGCTGCCGCGACCAGGGGGTTGTCGGTGCCGGCGAAGAGGCGGATGGTGCTCCCCTGCTTACCTCGCGGAGCAGAGAGGCGCGTCGTTGCGCCGCCGGCGGGCGATGTGCGAAACTCCCCCGGCAAAGCATCGAACAGCTCTCCCGCGCTACGCTCAATAAGGTCAAATTCAACTGCTGGCCCAAATCCGTGCTCCAGGATTCCCGTTGCAACAGCATGGTCAGGATGCGAGCTCAGCCCGGGATAGCGCACGTTGCGCACCATTTCGTTGGCGGCCAGATACTCGGCCAGCGCACGGGCGCGGTCGAAATGCTCCTGCATGCGGGCATCGAGCGTGTCCAGCCCCCGCTCCAGCACACCCGCCTCCTCGGTAGAAAGGTCGAGTGACAAAGCACGGCAACCCGCAAACAACGCATTCGCGCACTCGGCAGCATCATCCACATGATGGCGCTTGAGCTGCGAACGCGCCACCGAAGCGGCAACGAGCTTGCGCGGAGCCTTGCCGGCGCACACGCGATCGAGCGCCTCGAGCGACAGCGCAGCACCCAGCCGCAGCGAATCGCAGCCAAAAGCCGACGCCACGGTGTTGTCTACAACCAGCAGCGCATGGGCCTCACGCGCCGCCCGACCCAGAGCGCGCAGATCGGGCACACGCAGACCAAACCCGCCGATGGAGTTCACAAACCACCACAGGTGCGGACCCTCGGCATCAAACGAAGCATCAAAGCCCTCGGACGCAGCGGCAAACGCCTCGGCGGACGGCGAGCCCACCAGCGCGACATCGCAGCCATCAAAGCCGCACGCAAACGCATCGGCAAAGTCGTCCGCAAAGGCCACCAAGCGGTCACCGGGACGCACAATCCCCAGCTGCGACAGCGCTGCCGGCACATGCGGGGCCGCAAGCAACCGCGCCTCACGCGCACCGGTCCTCAAAGCCCAGGCCTCTTCTAGCTGCTGTACGCCCATGCGATACCGTCCCTTCAAAACAAAAACCCACGATGCGGGTGTTCCCCGCATCGTGGGCAACGGCTGCAGTATAGCGCCGATAGGCGACTGAACGCCTAAATGTTGAGCGCGCGGTAGATCACGTAAGCCTAGACATTCATCAGCTGATGGCCGAGCTTGAGCGTCTTTAAACCGCTCTCCCCCTCCACGCCATCGAGCGTATTGAGCAACATATTAGTCGCCTCGACGCCGCTGGTCAGGTAGCCGTAATGCACGGTGGGAATGCCGTCCGTCAGCGCGCGCAAAAATGCGTTGTCGCCAAAACCGCTCACGCGACGCACACCCTCGCCCATGCCGCGAACCTCGTCAAGAGCGCGCAGGGCGCCGGCCGCCATAGTATCGGTCGCGCACGCGATAAACGAAACATCGGGATCGACGGAGAGCAGTTCGCGTGCAGCGCGATAGCCCGAGTCGAGCGTAAAGGACCCCTGGCAAATCAGGCTCGGATCAAGTGCCACGCCCGCGGCGCGCAAGCCGGCCTCAAAACCACGACGACGGTCATAACCGGCGGCGCGGTCTTCCTCGGTAACTCCGATGTAGGCGATCTTGCCCTCAGCACGCTTCGCGAGTGCCTGACCCAGCTCGAAAGCGGCCTCGTAATCGTCGTGATAGACGCACGCCGCGCCCTCGACATGTTGGCCGATCAACACAATGAGCACACGGCACGACTCAATCGCCCGGCGATGCTCGCCGGTAATCATAGTTGCCACCAGCACAATGCCATCGACCGGATGGTTTTGGAATAAATCGAGGTATTCGAGCTCGCGATCGGGGACGTTATCGGTATTGGCAAGAAGCATCTGGTAGCCGCGGCGGCCAAGCACCTGTCCGATGCCCGCCGTAATGCGGCTCACCGACTCGGAATTAATCTTAGGCACGATGACGCCGATGAGCTTGGTGGAACCGGTTCGCAGCGCGCGAGCCTGGCTGGATCGCACGTATCCGGTCAGCTCAATCGCCTGCTTAATGCGCTCGGCCTTGTCCGCCGAGATATACCCACCATTGAGGTAGCGCGAGACGGCGGCGCTCGAAACGCCCGCCAGCTCGGCCACATCTTTCATCTTTACCACGAGCACCCCTGTCGTTGAAATCGCTTTCACCATGATACCCGTGCGGAGCTACATGCGTGTCGCAAGACGGGACGTCACGGTCAATTTAGCTGTCGCAGCACGGGCATCGCAGGGCTTCAACTAGAAACTTCGAAATATAAATGCCGAATCAGTCAGACTACCGATTCGGCACCCCGTTACATTTGCACACAGCGGCAGGCAAAATCCAACTCGAGAACAACTTACTCACTTTGGAAAGATGCATCGCTGTCCGCTGCCAATTCCGAAGGAAGAATTGCCGGCAGCGTCAAAGCCCCCATGGGCGAAAGTCCAGTAACGACCATCAGATAGCTCTTAGCGTGACCATACGCCATGGAAATCGCATTAGAGAGAAGATAACGGCGCGCTTCATCGTCTGAAATGTCGAACGGCATTTTTGTTGACACCGAAATAGCAACCGTCACATCAGCGCGCATTTTTTCCTTTGCATCGTCCCTATCAATCAGACTGCCACACACATACAGCTTTAAGTCTGCACGCTCGCCCGCCTTGTTCCTCAATAGATGGACGTCCTGATAGCTAACGTCAACTTTTAAATCCATATTCTGGGAGGGCTCATTCTCGATATGAAAAGTTGAGTCGACAACAAACAAATGAACAACCTGAATAGGCGCAATGAAATCCTTGCTCATGCAGCCAAACCTCCCGGAATCATCTCAAAGTTCAATCGTTTCGCCGAGCAGTCGCTGTTAAATGAAGACCATTGTTCTCGGACAGAATTATTAGACGAAGAAAACGGCGCCTCATTCGAATAACTGGAAATGACCTGAGGAATGATTTTGATACCCAACGCAAGCTCAAACTTTGCGATTGTTTTCAGCGTCATGTTGGGCTGAGAATTCAACAATTTCGAAAGCGACTGAAGACTCACGCCCATACGCTTTGCCAGCTCACTTTTACTCAAGCCCGAGCGCTGCATCTCGCGATGAACAATAAACTCAATATCTAGTGCGTGCTCATAGGCACGGGTTTCGCTCGTTTCCGTTTGCGCGTAAAAGTCTGATAAATCGACCTTAACCATTACAAGTCTCCGTTTCGTAAGCGGGCAAAAAAGCCGACGCTATGACTCCAAAAGCTGCTTTGCTATCGGGGCCAACTGTTTTGCGCGTTTAATTTCTTTGGAAATATTTCCCGAGCCTTGATGGCCCTTAAACCAAAAAAGCAAAACAATCTTGTCCACGCCTTGGCAAATCGCGTAGACCATTTCTCGATTAACCCCATCAAAACCCTTGAGTTCGTATAGTCCAATCTTAGGCTCGATACATCGAAGCTTTGACGTTCCAGTGACATCCTTTAGCCCGTAATCATAGATTTTTGAAATCTGATTGATCATTTTACGGGCGGTAAACTTCGTTTTAGGATCAGACATCATCTTCTGAAATTGAGAGTTCTCAGGAGAGGTGGTTAGTTCCCAAAAAGGTCGTCCCTCGGGATCAGCATATTCGACAAGTTCATAGTCACTAACCAAAGGCCACCCCCTCCGCCTCAGATAAAACCAAATGTGGTTAACTTATAGGTTAAGTTTAGTCAAATTCAAATACAGGGCAAGCCCCAAGCCGAGTTCAAGCAATCTGCATTATTAACTCAGAAAAATGTGGGAAAGAAGCGGCAGAAACTACATTGGCAAATAAGGCCCCGCGAAGTGCCCGAACTTTTATGGTGACCAACAAAATACCTAGGAAGACGAGGGCAAGGCACGCAACCGCCCAGTCACCGTGGCCGGTCTTAGGGAGCGCGGCGGCTTGCGTTGTTGCGGGCTTGGTCTTTTTGGTGGTCTTGGTCGCAGGCGTCTTGATAGACGCGGGCGCGGGCTTGGCGTCCGACTTGGGCGACGAATCAGGCGTGGGGGGCGGGTTTTCACTGGGCTTGGTCTCATCACCGGGCTTTTCTTCGCTACCGGGCTTTGTATCCCCCGCGGGATTGCCACCGGTGGGCTCATCGATACCGGGCTGGGTCTTCCCCGCCGGCGGCTGGGCGCCTGTGGGTTCAATTACCACATGCTGAGCAACGACCCCACTGACGTCAATCACGCTGGAGCTACCAAAGGCCCCGCCCGTCGGCGACACAAACAGTGCAGACGTAAGCGAGCCGCTCTTGCAGGCAACGCCCGCGCTGGTGCCGGTCGCATCCACCCAATGGGCATCCACGACAAACCGGCCATCGGAGGCGTACACGCCAAAGAAGCGGCAGTCCTCGCCCGATCCGTCGCCAGCAGCAACAACGTGCGCGCCACCCAGCCGGGGCCCGAGACACCCGGCTCGTCGAAGGTCTGCCCCACAATGGTAAGGCTATCCACACCCGCGGCATAAGAAGGCCCGCCTAGCAAAACGCATAGGCAGGCCAGGCGAGTCTCGAAGAAGCGCGAGACGGCCTCATGCTGGAGCTGCCGCATCACGTATAGCCAACGAAGCGCGGGCGGGACGCCACCAATGGGCAACGTCCCGCCCGCTCTGCGCAATCTCATGCGCATCCAACTTGTAGAGTAAATTCATCGCTCGCGTCGATTACGACCCCAATATTTCCCTAGGAAACACACTCGATAAATCGTTAACACCCATAGCGAAAAGCACCTTTGCGCTGGCATCGTTGCTGAGCTCGTCGCTCAACTTAAGTGCATCAAGCAGTATATTTCGTCGTAACATCTTATAGTCATCCTCAGTCAGCACTAGCTCAAGATCGCTTAAAACCCCTACTAGATTGACATCGTGAGACGGAGACACCCTGGCGCAGAATAGACGTTCGTCATGCGCACAGATATTTCGAAAATCTTTAATGTGATCGTATGCAAGTCTTAGCCTACGCGGGCTGATGCGCTTATCGACTTCATGCGTCTCGGAATAAAGATCAGAAAACGACTTGGCAATGGAATTTCTCATGCTTTCTGGCTGAAACTCATAGAACTTGAATGCCTGACCAAGCATCAAATAATTCATAAGAATCCATACCGGCGTATTGTCGTGATTATTCTCATAATGCCGAATGTAGTCCCTTTTATAATCGCTTTTCCATTTTTGAGACCTACACAGCACCTTCTCGAAATCACCAATAAGCATGTCGATCTTTTTTCGATAACCAGCATCGGCACGGTAGGATCTTCTATCCAGGTATGCCTCCGGGCTATCTTTATGGGCCATTGCGAAACGATAAGAACAGACGGTTTTAAGCACTGCTTCCGCCTTGTTAAAGTATTCAAACATGAGCAGACGCAATGAACGGTCAAATTCGAATAAACGATATATATCAGAAAACTTCGTACCTTTTACGAATAGCTCGTGGCAAGAATCTCCACGCTGGTCGAGAAACAAATCCTTGTAGCCGTTAATAACCGGATAGTATCCCTCGCGTTCCAAAACTAAACGAGTATTGTTATCGCATTCGAGTCCACGGCTTTCAAGAATAGCAATCTGCTCATCAATAGATTTAAATGGTTTATCCATTTGGGCCCCTTAAACGCGAAAACCGCCTTTCGGCGGTTCCCACGGACCAAGCCGGACGTACCGTCGCAAGGCCTCATCACAAGACTTACTTTAAGGGAGAACTCCGGGTCCGTCAATCCTATGCCGCCAATCCTCCAAATCAACCTTTGGACTCATTCTTTGGATAGCTGGCAGATTATAGCCATTAATGGGCACCATGTTGACATCAAGACAACAAAAGAAGCGCTGCAACAAATCGAATAGACAGGAGTGACATGCAAGCGATCGAAAAACTAAAGACCACCGATGATTTAGGTGAACACGGAGGCGGCATATGGAAGAAATGGCCCTGGAAGGACTCCGATCATTATGAATTAATGTCCGATCTCATCCTTAAGGCTAAATACAGCATTCAAGATTTCAATTCCACTATCGGCGGGGGCTTCTTGCCCAACCCAAAGGACACCGTTTATCTTGTGGCACTTGCTACTTGGATAAAAGATGCTTCTGGCAAATTAAAGGGAACTGTCTTCGAAAAGAGATCGAAAACGATTTTGAGTTCTCTAAACAAAGTGAACTCGACGACGCGAGCAAATATCTCCAAGTTGTTCGCTCGGCAGTTATTGCCCACCCCCTCAATTCAACTAGACATCAAGATTATGGTTTTGGATCAGAAGGAAGAATCTGCATTGACATAAGAGGGAAAAGCCTACTTGATTCCTTTCCTAAGGCAGTTATTTATCGCATCACACCAAAAGGATTTTCAAGAATCAACTGCGTGGGCGATAATGACATCGCATTGATGACATGTCGCAATATCCGCAGCGCCAAAGAACAAAAAGGCAAGCTGCACTTTGAAAGATGCTGCCTCGACATGCGAGACATACGCGATTCTGCCGAGCTTTTCATTGACGCTATATACGAACTGGACCGCCACCTTGGTCGGATCAGGAGGAAGGATTTTATTAAATAGCCTCAGCTCATTAGCATAAGAGCCGATCGTTCGACCACTTCATCCTAGAAGAAACAGCCGTCACGGACAAAGACGTGCATAATACGACCCGTACCAACAATGAGCGAAGTCAACATGCGGCAGCGGGGCGAAACCGGACGTTAGCAAGAAGAAGGCGCCGGGACTCATGTCGGCCCCGGTGCCTAGGCGCAATGCCACGGTGCTGCTTCGCAATATTCAACAGTGGCTAATTAAACAAACACCGCATCCCACCAAAACGCTAGTGCCCAAGCCGTTCTAGCCAAAGAACAGCTTGGACACATTCCATGAGACCACAGCAAGAGCCGCAACCAGACCTCGCGTCAGTAGCAAACACGCTCCATACCGCCACAAATCACCCCTCCCCGTCCATGACCGTCCAACTCACGGGCTCAATACCCGGAAGAGACGTTAGGCAAGAGGGGCAGGCAACCTGATAGTTCCCGTAATTTGTCCTGCGCTGCATAGAAGCGGAGAGATATACCGCTTTGCGGGCGCGAGTGACGCCGACGTACAGCAGGCCCATTTCCTCAATAAGCCCGTCTGGCATATTCATCGCATCAACGATCCGGCATCCATACGCAGAGCGTGAGCATATACCAGCTCTTTCACACCGAGAGCAAATCCCTCCAGGCCAATCGAAACGCGTAACGCCCGGAATGAAAACGGTGTCCCACTCGAGCCCCTTAGCGGAGTGAACGGTCATCATGGAGATGCCCACATCAAGGTAATCGGAGAAACGTCGCAGGGAGCCCTCGGAAAAGATACTAACGATATAGTCGAAGCGCTCCGAAGGTCCCATCGCGACGCAGTCATTTTTAAGGTGTTTCCGCAGCGCTCCTAGAAGCATGGCATAGGACCGCCCATACTCGAACCTCTTGGAGCCAGTCAGCAGTTCATCAGAGATGGAGTCGATTATTTTGTCCGCAGTAGACCGGCTGACGCCCTTTTCTCCAGACACTGCATCGGTAATCCTGGATAAAGCAAACGCATTGAATTCGATGAACCCCCGACTTGTATCCGAGAAGAGTCCGTTGAAGTAAGAGATACCTTCTTTAGCAAGCTCTTCCATAATGAGATCGGCAAGGGCACCGCGCTTGCGAACAAGAATCGCGATCCTCCCGACACCGACTTGGATGTGCGCCGCAACCTTGGAAACAATGGCTGTCGCTTCGTCTTGCTGTGCAGCGCCAACATATATGGGAAGTCGGGGCATACCGCTGGCAATGGCACCCTTCATGTTGGAGCGAATCGCAGCACCGAGCTCCCCAACAATAGATCCCCCAGAAAACCTATGATTATGTTCGAGCTCCAGCGGCGATAGACACAAGTCGGTAGTGGCCTTTGTCTTTAAGCCTTCCATTGCGCCAATAAAACCATAGACACGCTGAATAGGGTCGCCGAACATGCAGATTCCTGATTCATCGGAAAGCAGGCCTTTTAGAAAGATGTAGCACAGGGCATTCGTGTCCTGCGCTTCGTCGACGAGTACGACAGGAAACGCCGTCGACAGGTAGGACCTCAACTTTGAGAAATCGGCAAGCAATTCAATTGCAAGGGAAATCATTCCTGAATATGGCAAGAGACCGTTCGGTACGAATCTATCCTTAATGATCCTATTAAAAGAACGCACGCCGCGTCTCAAGTCGTCGTCTTGACCGTTCCTCATGGAGCGGAGGAAGTTGTCAACGACCTTCTTTTCATCCCAGATTAGCCTGCCGCCTCGCGAACTCAGCTCGTTAACGGCACCGTTGTCATCAACCATAGAGAGCTCGTCAACGTTTACTGATAGCGAGAGCGATCTCCAGTACCTGCGCAGCAGGGCCCAAGCAAAGCCGTGGAAGTTAGTCGCCATGACCCTGTTCTCAAAGCTCTTGGCCAAGGGGCCAGGAAGCGCCGACATAGTGGCTCCCAAATCCGTACGCATTCTCCGAGCGGCGGCGACACTGAAGGTTAGTGCCAAAATCCTTTTTGGCGGCTGGACTTCCCCAGATGCCAGCAACCAGCAAGCCCGCCCAGTCATCACTGTGGTTTTCCCGTAGCCTGCCGGCGCCTCCACGAACACCCTCTTCGAAGGCGCAAAAATCGCAGAGCGCTGTGATGCATCTCCACCACAGCGCACCTCAATCGCAGTTCTAACACTATCCCGCAAATCAGCCTGACCCATCACCATTCGAGCCCCACGGCCTTACGAATAATTCTTTCGTAACATGCGGGAACGCCATCAGAACCGAGAGCCTCTGCCAGAGCGACACCTGATGCGACATCCTTGTTCGATGAGAGCCATGCATACATAAGCGCACGCGATTTGCGAGTATCGGCGAATTCCCCGTCAAACTCCGATCCTTGAAAATCATACTCGGAGTCCGTCAGGCAAACGCCATAGACAGCGCAGGCTTTTTTCAGTGTCTTACTATTGCCCTTGATGGAAGTTGCCCTCTGAAAACGATCAACCGACTCGAGAAGTGCGATGAACGCGCTTTGATTATCGCTAGCGAAGAACGATTCAACGACCTCACCTTCGAAATCCCGTTCGGTTGTCTTTATATGGCCTCCAGAAGTTTCTTGCAGCTCATCATCATCTCTGTCGACAATGGAATAATTTGGAATCTCAAACTTGTCCAGAAGTTCGCAGATCGGCTCGACGTTCTTTTTTCCGCCAGCCCTGATAGGCACAACTCCATAATCATCCAGATCCATCCCAAGGTTGCGTGCAAAGACCGGAATGGCCCCAGACTCCGTCTGCCCCTCAAAAGCCAAAACCGACCGCGCGAAAAAAGCCTCTCGTATTGACTCAAAGTTCAGCATAAGATGCTTTTCAACCTTGTCAGACAGGTCAATATCCTTGCCGCACATGACCCTTGGAGAATCTTCGCCCTGCCCAAATCGCACGATGTTCTTATAGCCGCGAGCCAGAATGTTTGGCGAATGCGTCACCATGATCAGCTGAGCTTTGATTGAATCAATTCCGAAATAGTCCTTTAGAAGAGCATTGAATCTATCATCCTTCCCTTCGCAAATCCTATGCAAGCTCTTCGAGAGACGCCTCTGCATATACGGGTGAAGGTGGGCTTCGGGTTCGTCATAAGCCAGAACGGCATGCAGCACGCGTCTGTCATCATCATCTGAGCAAAGGCTCTCTTGAAGGCGTTTAGGCGAAAGACGCATAATGCTCTCGATTATCGAGAGCGAGGCAATAGCGAGGTACTGCAAGCCTACCCCTGCCTTTTTAAAATGAACGCCCCTCTTGTCAAGCAAGGTAACCAAACTTCCAAGCGTTCCGCCATCCGATGAATCGACGCCAGGCCTCACACCATATGATGACAGGATCGGGACGTCGCCGACGATTTCGCCGAGATCTGCAACCAGACCTTCGAGCTCGCTCCCATCCAGAAAATCGGAGACCTCTTTACCCTCCTTATCTAGATAAAGAGCGATACCTTTGGAGAGAACTTTACCGACACCTCGAGTACCATCAAACGCCAGGTCTCCCCTATTAAAGGATGCAGTCGAGTACCTGAACATGTGAACGGATCGCATCAGAGAGGGTGGAATACTTTCTCCGCTCCCTTCGGCCTTAAATTCAATTCGAGAATCCGGGTCGTCAGCAAAAGCGCAGATGGTTATAGTGTTTCCGGTCGTAGGATCGATGTCGAGCCCCGTTATTCCGATCTCGTCCTCGTCCAACTTTAAAGTTACTAGAGCCCCTGCGCGCTTTTCAATGTCAGCGAAATCCTCTTCGCTAATCGTCGCTTGATTGAAAATTGTATTGAGCAAGTCAAGCACATTCGTTTTGCCGAGGTTGTTCTCGCCGACAATATAGCTCACGTCCTCGTCAAAACTAATCGACACTCCATCGAGATTCCGATAGTTCTCAATCCTCAGTTTAGAGATCCTCATGCGTCCTCCCGACCTTTATGGTTTTATGGCTTCCAACAATCTAACACGCCTCGTGTTGTACTGAACTTGAGGCACAGCCACTTCGAGAGGCTTGTAAATCATAAGCGTAGTCCTAAGAAGGTTGTTTGCATGCACCAAACCGTCTCCTAAGGCTCCCTCCCCCAACATTCCCCAGAAAGTTCCCTGATGTTGACTGGGGTTCCCGTAAAATAAACCCCAACAAAATATGTGCGGAGTGCTGGCCTGGAGCTGCCTTCGGACCCTATTGGCTGCTCACCGAGAGGCTCCGCTATGAAACGACCCCTTTACTACCTGCTCTGCGCGATCGCGTGCGCGTCCATGGTCGGCGCGACGATGCCCATGGCGGCCATTGCGGAAGCCATCCAGCCTCCAGCAACAGCCGAGCAGCAGGCGCAAGCCGACGCCACGAACAGCGACATAGGCAAGGCTGAAGACGGCGCCAGCACAAATGCGACAGCAGATACCGTAGAGGACAGCACCGCAACATCCACCGGCACCAGCGCAGTCAACACGGAAAGCGCCAACGGCACCAATGACGACACCACCGCCGCAACCGGCGCCCCCGCCCCATCCCTCCGTGCCCAAACCAACGGCACGCCCGAGGCGATCCCCACCACGTCACAAACCACCTACGCCCACTCCGCCACCGCAAGCCAAAACGGCGTCACCTTCACCGTCTCGTGGAACGACGCCCCCGCGGGCACCGCGACGACCTTCCACGTAACCCAGACCAACGGCTCGTCCCAGGCCAAGGCGCGCATGGACGTGCCCACCTATTGGGACGGCGGCAGCCAGGAAAGCGTCTGCGACCCGTCGCGCCAGGCATGGGCCAGCTACTACAGCCTTCGGGCCCGCGCTCGCGATCGGGCCCAAAGAATCCACGTGGGACCACAATTCACTTGCATGGAGCTAGCGAAGGTGCCTATCCCAAATCAGAAATGGTAAAACCAGCAGCAGTGCGATGCAGAGGGGCGCGGCCAGCAGGGTGGCCACGCCCGAGTTGATGCGCTCGCGAATTTCTTGGGAGCTCAAGAGATGAGCTCGTTCACGCGCTTTTGCACAGACGCATAGAGGCTTCCGAGCTTCTTTGAATAGCAGGGGCGCGCCGGCGTTTGCCG
>NZ_QRZD01000019.1:0-50560 GCF_003464565.1 Collinsella sp. AF14-35 | reverse complement strand
GCATGGGCGCGGCGCTCGCGGGCGTGCGGGGGCTGCCGGGGGCGGCGCTGCGGCGGAGCTTGCGCTCGCCGTGGGCGAGCGGGTGCCCTGGGCTCCGGCGCTCGACGGACTGACACTCCGTGTGCCCGCCGGTGGGCGCGCCTGCGTGATGGGCGCCTCGGGTGTGGGCAAGTCGACGTTGCTTGCGCTGGCTGCGGGGGAGTGCGCGCCGTGCTCCATGGTGTTTCAGGACGTGCGCTTGGTTGAGGACGTTTCGGCTTTGGAAAACGTGCTGGTGTGCGCCGACGCGCGCGTGGACGCCTCGGGTGCCGCGGCCCTGCTGCGCCTGTTGGTGCCGGGGGTCGATTTGCATGCTCGCGTGGCCGAGCTCTCGGGTGGGCAGCGTCGTCGCGTCGAGATTGCCCGAGCACTGCTGTGCCCGGGCGGCGCGGTGATTCTGGACGAGCCCTTTACCGGCCTGGATGTCGTCGCGCGCGATGCGACGGCCGAGGTCGTGCTCGATCTGCTCGACGGTCGCATGCTCCTACTCGCCACACACGATGCCGCTGACGCTCGGGCCCTCAATATCTCGGACATCATCACGCTCTAAATACTAACTTAGCAACAAAATGATCCGTTTTTCTCCGTCCCCATGGGGTCGGGTGTGGTATTCTATCTGCGGGGTAATACTTAGGAATACCAAGTAATACCAACGCCGCAGAAACAAACTCCGGATGCGGGCCAATCGGGTTGCCTTCACAGCCCGTCGCCCAGCCGCGTGGCCCGCATCTATCCGCACCACCGTCGTTTCAAAAAGGAAGCGTCATGGCAGAACACATGACCCCGGTTGTCGCGAAGGTCTTGCCCGAGGAAAAGGCGGCCTTCGCGGCGGCAACCCAGCTCGTGGGCACCACGCCGTCCAACGCCATCCGCATGTTTATCGCCGCGTTCAATCGCTGCGGCACCTTCCCGTTCGACATCTCGCCCAACGGGGCCTTTGGCAAAGACTGTCCCCAACAACTAGTCGTTGAAGAACGTCCCCAATGACTAGTCGTTGGGGACGTTCTTAAATGACTAGCTGTCGGGAGGAGGTTGGCATGCTCAATGCGATGATTTGGGCGCTTGCCTGTTTTGGCGTCGTCGCTGCCGATATCGCCCTGAGCGTGGTTTTGTTCTCCGCTCTGGGCGTCGCATCGGTGTTCATGGGCTTTTCGATTGACGACCTCGATATTCAATTGCTTCAGGCTGCCGCGCAGATGGCATCGTTTTTAATGGCGCTGCTGTGGTGGCGTTATCTGTGGCCGCGTTCGTTTATGGCACGCCGGCAAAGCGCGCATCCGCTCGGCGGGGGAGCGCGTGGGGCGTGGAAGCGCATCGTCTGCGTTATCGTGATTGGCCTTGCCCTGCAGGTGGTCGTTGGCTACGTGACCGACGCCGTGCTGTCGCTGTTGCTCGAGGCCGCGGCCGACTACAGCGAACTTGTCGAGGAGACGGGCATGGGTGACACGAGCTATCTGGCCGTCCTGACCACGGTGCTCGGCGCTCCGTTTTGCGAGGAGCTGCTGGTGCGCGGTATCATTTTTGAGTTTTCGCTCCGAGCGTTTAATCCGCAGTGCCGCCCACTTTGGAAGCGCCGGCGTCGTGCGGGTGCGCAGGACGGCGCCATGGTGCCCTGGGCGGCCCCGAGCACGTGGGGTATCGCCGCGGCGGTCGTGCTGCAGGCGGCGATCTTCGGTTTTATGCACATGAACTGGGTGCAGGGCTGCTATGCGGGCGCTGCCGGCCTCATTTTTGGCTGGGTGCTCGTGACGACCGGGAAGCTCCGCTACACGATCCTGCTGCACTTTGCCTTTAATGCCGGGTCGTATCTCATGACGTTGCTCTGGTTTGTGAACACGCCGTTCGACGTGGTAATCACGGTCACCATCGCCGGCATCATCCTCGTGGAGGCGATGCGCTCACTGCGCCACGCATGCGAGATGGGCATAGCGACAGCACCGCTGCCCTAATTGCGGCGTCCGCCTCCGTTGGCGCCCTGACGCCCCTGAGCTGCACGGTTGCGGCCGGCGGTGTTCTGCGCACGCGACATGCCGCCGTGCCCCTTGCTGCCCTTGGGGCCCTTGCCGGCGCTACCGTGGGCCTTGCCGCCCTTCTTGCCGGTGCCATGCCCGCCGCCGGCAGAGGTCTCGCCCGGGCGTGGCGGCACGGGGCGAATCAGGCAATGCTTGGTGTAGCCGATCAGATCGCGACGGCCAGCCTTTTCCAGTGCCTCGCGCACGAGCTTGTAGTTCTCGGGCTTGCGATATTGGATGAGCGCGCGCTGCATAGCCTTCTCGTGCGGGTCGCGCGCCACATAGATCGACTGCATGGTGCGCGGGTCAACGCCGGTGTAGTACATGCAGGTGCTCATCGTGGACGGGGTGGGGTAGAAGTCCTGTACCTGCTCGGGCATGTAGCCCATGTCGCGCACAGCCTCGGCAAGCTCCACCGCTTCCTTCATCGTCGAGCCGGGGTGGCTCGAGATCAGGTACGGAACCACGTACTGCTTGAGTCCGTATTCACGGTTCAAGCGCTCAAATTTGCGACAGAACGCGTCGTAGACGGCGCGGCTCGGCTTGCCCATTACGGAGAGCACGGCGTCGCTCACATGCTCGGGTGCTACGCGCAGCTGGCCCGAGACATGGTGTTCCAAAAGCTCGCGCAAAAACTCGTCCGAGGTATCGGCCATGGTGTAGTCAAAACGGATGCCGCTGCGCACGAAGACCTTCTTGACGCCTGGCAGCTGGCGCAGGTCGCGCAGCAGCTGCGTGTAGCCGCTCTCATCGACCACCATGTTCTTGCATACGCTCGGCCACAGACAGCGCTTGTTCTTGCACGCGCCGTGCTTGAGCTGTTTGTCGCAGGCGGGACGGCTAAAGTTGGCCGTCGGTCCGCCCACGTCGTTGATGTAGCCCTTAAACTCGGGGTCGCGCGTGAGCAGCTCGGCCTCGCGCATGATCGAGTCGTGGCTGCGCATCTGCAGCACGCGGCCCTGGTGGAAGGTGAGCGCGCAAAACGAGCACTCGCCAAAGCAGCCGCGGTTAGAGCTGATGGAAAACTTGATCTCGGCAAAGGCCGGCACGCCGCCCGTGGCGTCGTAGTCGGGGTGCCAATCGCGTGCGTAGGGGAGTTCGGCGACCTCGTCCATCTCCTCGGTGGTGAGGGTGGCGCTCGGCGGGTTCTGCACCACATAGACGCTGTTGGGGTAGGGTTCTACCAGGCGATGCCCGGTGATGGGGTCCATATTCTGCTGCTGCACGTTAAAGCTGCGCGCGTAGTTGAGCTTGTCGGCGGCAAGGTCGTCCCAGCTGGGCAGCAGGTCGTAGTCGTAGACCTCGTCGAGCGAACCCGTGCGGTAGACGGTGCCGTTGATATAGGTGATCTGGTCGACGGGCAGTCCCGCGTCGAGCGCGTCGGCGATCTCGACAATCGCGTGCTCGCCCATGCCGTAGATGAGGATGTCGGCGCCCGAGTCGAGCAGTACCGAGCGCTTGAGCTTGTCCTGCCAGTAGTCGTAGTGGGCCAGACGGCGCAGGCTCGCCTCGATGCCGCCGATGATGATGGGGACGTCCTTAAACGTCTGGCGGATGAGGTTGCCGTAGACCGTGACGGCACGATTGGGACGGCGCCCCTCCTCGCCACCAGGGGTATAGGCGTCGGTGTGGCGGCGGTGCTTGGTCACCGAATAGTGGTTGACCATGGAGTCCATGTTGCCGGCACTCACGAGAAAGCCCAGGCGCGGCTCGCCGAGCACCGTGATGCTGGCGGGGTCGGTCCAGTCGGGCTGGCAGATGATGCCCACTTTGTAGCCGTGCGCGTCGAGCACGCGGCTGATGATGGCCATGCCAAAGCTGGGGTGATCCACATAGGCGTCGCCGCAGATATAGACGAAGTCGCACTGGTCCCAGCCACGCGCATCCATGTCGGCGCGGCTGACGGGGAGGAACTTGTCGCGGCCCGGTCGCCAGGGGCGTGAGGGCGCTGCTGGAGCATGAGTGGTGTGCCCACCCTGCGCCTTGCTGCCGCGCTTTTGCTGCTGGCCCTGTTTGCCCTGCTGACTGCGCTGGTTGTTCTGAGCGTGCTGAGGCTTATTTGCCACGATCCCTCCCGGTGTTTGTATGCTGCACGTAATTGTAACCAGTCTTTTTGGGACGGGGCTAAAAAGACTGGTGGAGTACATGGGCTGGCGGATCGGCGTGTCGATGCGGGTGTGGCGCCGCGCCCGCCGTTTGTTTCCAGACTGTGTATCTGCGCGTTGGGGAGCCCGTCTCGCGCGCACGCCATGTTGTCAATGGGTTACAGTATGAACGGCGGCCATATCTCCGCCAACGCACGAGAGGGTCGTCAACAAGGAGGCCGCACGACGATGCAGCGTGCCAAGCAGATATCGGAGTCCATCGAGCTGGGCATCATTCTGGCGCTCGCCGGTGGCTTTATGGACGTGTATTCGTACATTGGGCGCGATCATGTTTTCGCCAACGCGCAGACAGGCAACATCTTGTTGGTGGGCGTGAGCATCTCGGAGGGTAATTGGGCGCTCGCGGGACGCTATTTCTTCCCCGTGGTGTCGTTTGCCGTGGGCATTATGCTTGCCGACCTGGTACACGAGCGTTTTGGCAGCGTGATTCACTGGCGCCAGGTGACGGTGTTTTTTGAAGCTGTTATCTTGCTGGGCGTGAGCTTTATCCCGGGCGGCGATTTCAACCTGCTCGCCAACTGCCTTACTTCGTTTGCCTGCGGTATGCAGGTCGAGAGTTTCCGCAAGATTCATGGACACGGCATCGCCACGACCATGTGTATCGGCAACCTCCGTAATGCCTTGCAAAACGTGGACGACTACATCATTACCCATAAGCGTGGCTTTTTGGAAAACGGCCTGCTGTACTTTGGCGTGATCTTTACCTTTGTGTTTGGCGCTGTGTTGGGCAACTGGTGTATTGAGCGCATGGGCCTGCACGCCATCGTCGTGGCGAGCGTGCTGCTGTTTGTCGCGTTTGCCATCATGTTTATCGACCGCGAGCGCGACTTGCGTTTTCGCTGGAAGGTTGCGGCCGAGGCTTGGAAAGAGGGCTGCCGAAAGTAACCGAATGCGGCAAAGGGACAGCCCCTTTGCCGCATTATTTTTCATCTCTATGTAGTACAGCTTCAGGAGCCAGAAAAAACTATCTAGCTCCTGAATGTTGTTACGAACTGCTTTTTGCAATTTATTCGAGATGCTCTTCAATCCGAGCCCTCAGAAGGGCAATGGCTGTGGGTATTCCAATTGCGGCGGCTAATTCGGCTTTATCCAAAACCTGTATGTTAAAGCACGATTGTTTATCACATTGAAGGACGTTAACTGAAGATAGCTTCACTTCCCGTTGACTGAATATATCGTAATCTCCAAATAGGAAGTTACCTTTTATTGTGTAATTCGGTATGTTCGTTACGCACTTCATCTCAAGTCTGTTTAGGCCATAATCGAACACCGCAACTTCCTTGTGTTCGATGATGAGCGCAACCCTGGGCATGTTACTAAAACCACCGTCGACGACAGTAAAGAGCTTTTCATTTGCATCGTCATAAACGGTGTATTTAAGACTCAATAGCTGTCCTAGTGGACCCGTGAACCCATGTCTTTTGATGTTGAGGTTGTCTCCCGCTGGGTTGACGAGAGCCAGAGCATGCGGATAAGGGTTACCTTCAATTGAGATTCGATATTCGTTTGTAGCCGTCTTGCTCGATTTAGGACCAGTAGCCATCACGCGTCATCGCCTCGATCGAATTGGAACCGTCTTCTGCTTCGTGCGGAGAATTACGCTGTATGTTGCAGTACATGCAGCTGCAATAACCGCATGGGCAATTTCTAACAAAATGAATGACACTATTTGCTGCATGCATATTAATTACTATAAAGTATCCTTTTATAAACGTATTGTCAAACATATATTGCTAAAACAGAAACAATTTATAGGCTGAGTTGGTCGTATTCTTTGGGCGATTGCTCCTATAATCCAGCCTTCGCTGCTGTCGGGAGGGAAGGACTGGGGCTCCGTTATTATGTTGAAACGCTTTAACACTTTTGACGTTCTCATGCATTTTTTGTTTCAAAAGCGTTAGGATGGGACTCATAGCGTGGGGCGTAATGGGCGCCCCGCACACGATGGGAGGCTATCAATGGCTAATCGTTTCGTTCTTAACACCATTTCTTATCATGGTTCCGGCGCCATCAAGGAGATCCCCGGCGAGCTCCAGCGTCGCGGCTACAAGAAGATCTTCGTCTGCTCCGATCCCGACCTGGTCAAGTTTGGCGTTACCGCCAAGGTGACCGACGAGCTCGACGCCGCCGGCATCGCTTGGAGCCTCTACTCCGAGATTAAGCCCAACCCCACCATCCAGAACGTCAAGGACGGCGTCGAGGCCTTCAAGGCCGCCGAGGCTGACGCTATCGTGACCATCGGTGGCGGCTCCTCCATGGACACCGCCAAGGCCATTGGCATCATCATCAACAACCCCGAGTTCGCCGATGTCCGTAGCCTCGAGGGCGTTGCTCCCACCAAGAACCACGCCGTGTTCACCATCGCCGTGCCGACGACCGCCGGTACCGCCGCCGAGGTGACCATCAACTACGTTATCACCGACCCCGAGAAGGTCCGCAAGTTCGTGTGCGTCGACACCAACGACGCCCCTGAGGTCGCCGTCGTCGACCCCGACATGATGGCTTCCATGCCTGCCGGCCTGACCGCTTCCACCGGCATGGACGCTCTGACCCACGCCATCGAGGGCTACACCACCAAGGGCGCTTGGGAGCTTTCCGATATGTTCCACTTTGAGGCCATTAAGCTGATCAGCGAGAACCTGCGCGACTCCGTTGCCGAGGCCAAGTCCGGCCAGCCCGGCTCCGGCCGTGAGGGCATGGCTCTTGGTCAGTATGTCGCCGGCATGGGCTTCTCCAACGTTGGCCTGGGTATCGACCACGCCATGGCTCACACCCTGTCCGCTCACTACGACACCCCGCACGGCGTCGCTTGCGCCATGCTGCTGCCGATCGCCATGGAGTTCAACAAGCCGGTTTGCGCCGAGCGCCTGGCCAAGGTTGCCGTCGCCATGGGCGTTGACACCACGGGCATGAGCACCGACGAGGCCGCCGACGCCGCCATCGCCGCCGTTAAGCAGCTCTCTGCCGACGTGAACATCCCGCACGTCTGCGAGGCCATGAAGGCCGACGAGATTGAGGTCCTGGCCAAGGACGCCATGGCCGACGCCTGCTTCCCGGGTAACCCGCGCGAGGCGACGCTCGACGACGTCATCGAGCTCTTCAAGAAGATTTGCCCGGCTGAGTAAATTACTCCCGTCGGCGGTCCCGGGCTTCCCTCCGGGCGCGTCCTCGGACATGTAAAAGGCCCCGCTGCGCGCGTTGCGCGGCGGGGTCTTTTACGTCCTGCGGAATGCGCCCGGAGGGAAGCCCGGGATCGCCTGCGTTCTTTTCTCAGATGCCGGGGTGCCGGAAAGGCGGGATGTGAGGGGCGCATTGTTGGATGGCGCCTTGTATCTGCTTATCGTGGCGGGCGCAGTTCTGAAGAGCTCGATGGGCCATCTCGCTAGGTAAAAAGATGGTTCGCGGTGGTATCGTTGCTGTGGGTTTAATTCGATATGAAAGGGTGACTTTGGTGTCCAAGATGGATTCTACGCTCTCCTATATTACTGACCAGTTGAAGGCGCTTACCTCGATTGCTTCGCCTACGGGCTATACCCGCGCGGCGACTGATTATCTAATGGAGACCCTGCGCGATATGGGCTTTGGGCCCGAGCGTTCCAATAAGGGCAACGTGTTGGTTGAGCTTGGCGGCGAGGGCGAACCGCTCGTGTTGGCGAGTCATGTCGATACCCTGGGCGCCATGGTGCGCTCCATCAAGGACAATGGTCGCCTGCGTCCCACGACGCTCGGCGGGCATCAGTGGCCTACGGCCGATGGCGAGAACTGCACCGTCTACACGCGCGATGGCAATGTCTACACGGGTGTGGTTCTCAACACCGAGCCTTCGGCGCATGTGGCCGATGAACCGGTCAAGACCATCGAGAAGAACATGGAGATCTTGCTCGACGAGAACGTCGATAGCAAGGACGATGTGCTCGAGCTGGGTATTCAGACGGGCGATATCATCGCTATGGATCCGCGTACCACGGTGACGGAGAGCGGCTACATCAAGAGTCGCTTCCTTGACGACAAGCTGTCCGCGTCGATTCTGCTGGGCCTGGCGCGTGCCGTCGCCGCTGGCGAGGTGACACTCTCGCGCAAGGTATCGCTGCTCTTTACCGTGTACGAAGAGGTCGGCCACGGCGGTGCCTTCGTGCCGGCCGACACGCGCGAGATGATCAGCGTGGACATGGGCTGCGTGGGCGACGACCTGGGCTGCACCGAGCGCATGGTTTCGATTTGCGCCAAGGATTCGGGTGGTCCGTACAACTACGACCTGGTAACCACGCTGTCTAATATCGCGCGCGAGCTGGAGCTCGATTACGCCATCGACGTGTACCCGCATTACGGTTCCGACGTCGAGGCCACGCTTTCGGCCGGTTACGACATCCGTCACGGCCTGATCGGCCCCGGCGTGTACGCGAGCCACAACTACGAGCGCAGCCACATTGACGGCGTGCGCAACACCTACGAGCTCGTCCGCGCCTACGTGCAGCGCTAGGGGAGCAGCTTGCGACTCGGCTGACCAATCACTAAGGCCCGTTTTTCGGGCCTTTTTTCGCTTTGGGCTGTTTAGTATTATGATGTATGTAATCTATTAACTAAACGTGTAAATTACTTAACGAGGTGATGCGGTGTATGGATACGTCTGAGTACTTATCTATGGGTGATGCCGCCCGCCTGTTGGGCGTTACGAAAGCCCGCATATCGCAACTTGCCGCATCGGGGACGCTTGTGTGCGATATTGTGGGCGGCCGGAAGATGGTCGAGTACAATTCTGCGACCGCCTACCAAAAGGTCCGCAAGCGAGGACGCCGTCCTGCGGCTGATGTGGGACGCAAGTTTACGCTGATGTCGGCCGACCATGAGGTCGCGCATGTCTCATTTGATCCGACGCGTGAATTTCCCTTCGAAATCGCCGAGGTCCTCGATGCGCAACGAATGCCGTTTGGCACATGCTCGAGCTCTTCTCCTACGGTGAATAAACGGGAGCTCAACGTGTGGTGGAGCCATCGGTCGGTGCCTGACGTCCGCCCTGGACTCGTCTCGCGCTATCGTGAACTGGGAATTGCCAGTGGCATCGAGGTTCCGGTTCGGTGCCTGGGCTTATCGCTTTCGGATTGTTATTGGCTGCGGCCGGCCGATTGCGCCGAACTCAAATGGCAAAGCATCAATTACTTTGAGAACGAATTTGAGCGATCGGCGCCCGAAGAGCGTTCGGGTTGGCTGGAAGGCATCGGTCTAAAAAATCCGGATAACACGTCCGAGGGCGAGCTCCCTAAATCGTGGATGATCCGAAACGGCATTCGCGTTTTGGCTAAAGGGTGCGGGATGGACGATCAGCGTCCCTTTAACGAGGCGGTTGCAACGGCTCTACATCGTCGCTTGCTTTCCAAGGGGGAGTTTGTTCCTTACACGGTTGAGCGCATATTCGATGGCCCTGTGTGTCTGTGCGACGACTTTCTTGACGGCCGCGAGGAATACGTTCCGGCTGTTTACGTTAAGGGCGTACTTGGTAGCCAGCGGGGAAACTCGACGTACGACCGGTACTGTTGCTACCTCGGCAAGCATGGTGCCGATGAGGCCGCTGTGAGAAGGTCTATGTCGCAGATGATTGTCTGCGATGCCCTTTTGGCCAACAGCGACCGCCATTGGCGAAACTTCGGCATCATCCGTAATGTCGACACCCTGGAGATAAAACCTGCTCCGCTGTTCGATAGCGGCAACTGCCTGTGGTATAACGTGCCAACCGCTGTGCTCGTAGCCGGGGAGTTTGGGTTTGCCGCCAAGCCGTTTGGACCCGACCCCTCCGTCCAACTGGCGCTTGCAGACTCACTTGATTGGTTCGATTCATCGCGGCTCAACGGATTTGTTGAAGAAGCGATAAAGATTCTATCGCGGAGCAAGTGGGCCACGGCGGAGGGCCGGCTCGAGTCCATTCGCCGCGGCCTGGAGCGTCGCGTTATCGAGGTGAATGCTGCTGTTGAAGTGCTTCGACACGTGCGGCGATAATCCCGTGGCTACTGGATGGCGCCGGTCACCGTGCCGCCGCCCAGGACGATGTCGCCGCGGTAGACTACAACGGCTTGGCCGGGGGCGATGGCTCGTTGCGGCTCGTCAAAAGTTAGCAGCATTTGCCCGTCTTCGTCACGCGTAAGGGTCGCTGCCTGGTCTTTCTGACGGTAGCGGTACTTGGCGCCTACGCGAATGCCGCCGGCGTCGAGCTCCGCCTCCATGCGGGAGTCCGGCGCACTCCAGATCCAGTCGTTGGCCGTGAGGGCAGCGGCGGTCAGGTCCTCGGCCTCGCCCAGATGCACGGTGTTGTTGGCGGCGTCGACACCTGTCACATACACGGGATGCGCCATTGCGACGCCCAGGCCCTTGCGCTGGCCGATGGTGTAGCGCAGCGCGCCGTTGTGGCGCCCGACCACGCTGCCGTCGCGCCACACAATGTCGCCCGGTGCAGCGGGATGTCCGCAGCGGCGCTCGATATAGCCCGCGTAGTCACCGTCTGGAATAAAGCAGATATCCTCGCTTTCGGCCTTCTTGGCGTTAACAAAGCCCTGTTCGGCGGCAATGCGGCGCACGTCGCACTCTTTGTCCAAGCCTGCCAGCGGAAAAATCGTGCGCGCCAGGCGCTCCTGCGTAAGCGAATACAAAAAGTAGCTCTGGTCCTTTTTGGGGTCCTCGCCGCGATGCAGCTGCCAGGTGCCGTCTGCCGCCTGGCTTGTTTTGGCGTAATGTCCCGTTGCGATGTAGTCGCAGCCCATGTCCAGCGCCGTATCGAGCAGCGCGCCAAACTTAATGTGGCGGTTGCAGATAATGCACGGATTGGGCGTCAGCCCCTCCTGGTAGGCGTTCACAAAGCGCTCGATAACGCTGTGGTCGAACGTCTGCTGCAGGTCGAGCACGTGATGGGGGATCCCCAGGCGCTCGGCGACGGCCTTTGCATCGGCGATGTCGCGGTCGACCTTACTCATGCCCGTGGTGGGGTCGGGTGCGGGGCAGGTGAGGCGCATGGTAGCGCCGACACATTCGTAGCCCTGACTTTTGAGCAGATACGCGGTCACGCTGGAATCGACGCCGCCGCTCATGGCGACGAGCACGCGCTTGTTGTGCATGGGGAGGTTCTCCTTGGTGGCATATGGCCAAAAAAGAAAAGCGGCGCGGGAGGCTGGTTCCGCGCCGCAGACATTGTAGCAAGTTCGGACGTCTCGTGGGACATCCTAACGAGATGGGCTCAGGCGGCCAGAAGAGAGGATAGGCCGGCTTGCCTTGGGCCTATCGACAAGTGACGGGCCCTTAGTCCTGGAAGAGCGCCGTGGACAGGTAGCGCTCGCCGGTGTCGGCGAGCAGCGCCACGATGGTCTTGCCCTCGTTCTCGGGGCGCTTGGCCAGCTGCAGTGCGGCCCACACGGCGGCGCCGGACGAAATGCCCACGAGCACGCCCTCCTTGTGGCCCACGGCGCGGCCGGTGGCAAAGGCGTCGTCGTTCTCGACGGGGATGATCTCGTCATAGACCTGGGTGTCGAGGACGTCGGGCACAAAGCCGGCGCCGATACCCTGGATCTTGTGCGGGCCGGCCTGACCCTTGGAGAGCACCGGGGAGGTGGCGGGCTCGACGGCGACGACCTTGATCTGGGGGTTCTGCTCCTTGAGGAACTCGCCCACGCCGGTCACGGTGCCGCCCGTGCCAACGCCGGCGACGAAGATGTCGACCTTGCCGTCGGTGTCATCCCAGATTTCGGGGCCGGTCGTGGCCTTGTGGATAGCGGGGTTGGCGGGGTTCACGAACTGGCCGGCGATAATGCTGTTGGGCGTCTCCTTCTGCAGCTCCTCGGCCTTGGCGATGGCGCCCTTCATGCCCTTGGAGCCGTCGGTGAGCACGAGCTGTGCGCCATATGCCTGCATAAGCTTGCGGCGCTCGACGGACATGGTCTCGGGCATGGTGATGATCACCTTGTAGCCGCGGGCGGCCGCCACCGAGGCGATGCCGACGCCGGTGTTGCCGCTCGTGGGCTCGATGATGGTGTAGTCGCCGCCGCGCACGAGCTTGCCGGCCTTCTCGGCCTCGTCGATCATGTTCTTGGCGACGCGGTCTTTGACGGAGCCGGCGGGGTTGAAGTATTCCAGCTTGACGAGCACGCGGGCCTTGAGGTCCTCATCGGTCTCAAAGTGAGTGAGCTCCAGAAGCGGAGTGTGGCCGATAAGCTGATCAATGGACGTGTAAACATTGCTCATGGTGAACCTCCAAAGTGTTCAAATGACTGGATACCGTGTGGTTTTACAGTGTGTCTAGCAGGTAAACCCATAAACCTTATAGGTTGTTCGTTTAGCTGTTGGGAAGCATACTAGACACTAAAGCCTAGTAATGCAATAGGAAATAGGAGTTTATTGCAAGCTGATTAACCATCTTGACCGGAACGGGTATTTTCAAAGCCAATTTTTCGGCTAGAATTTCAACGGACTAAAAGACCGAAAGGCAGCAATATATATGTTGGTTTCCACAAAGGGCAGATATGCCCTGCGCGTTATGGTCGACCTGGCCGAGCACCAGGCGGCAGGCCGCATTCCCCTCAAAGAGATCGCCGCGCGTCAGGGGATTTCGGAGAAATATTTGGAGAACATTTTGGCTACGCTCGTGCGCGCCAATATGCTCTCGGGCATGCGCGGCAAGGGCGGCGGCTACGTGCTCACGCGCCCGCCCGAGCAGTACACGGTGGGCGAGATCCTGCGCCTGACCGAGGGCAGCCTGGCGCCGGTCGCCTGCCTG
The DNA here is from genome assembly GCF_003464565.1 of Collinsella sp. AF14-35. Taxonomy (NCBI): domain Bacteria; kingdom Bacillati; phylum Actinomycetota; class Coriobacteriia; order Coriobacteriales; family Coriobacteriaceae; genus Collinsella; species Collinsella sp. AF14-35. The sequence continues at coordinate 37,592 of NZ_QRZD01000019.1, read as the reverse complement.
GATGGCGACTGCAAGGGTTGTTCGCGCTCTGACGAGTGCCCCACGCTCGACGTGTGGAAGAACCTGGACAAGCTCATCAACGACTACCTCGACGGCGTGACACTCGATACGCTCGTTGCCCCCAACGAGGGCTACGACTACGTCATCTAGCCCCACCTGCTATTGGGGGACGGGGCAGAAATGGTAGATTTTCCTGCCCTCTGAGGCTTGGCAAATGACAAGGCCGCCCATCGTTGCGATGGACGGCCTTCGTTTTGGCGTGTTGTGGCGGTCCGTATCCGGTCGCTTTAGTTCCTGGCGATGCTGTCGAGAATGCTGCGCATGATGGATACCAGGATGCTGCCCATAAACGCCGATCCAAAGCTGGCGATGGAGATACCCGCGCCCAGCAGATTGACCGACAGGTAGCTGGCCAGCTCGAGCATAAAGCTGTTGACCACAAGCTGAAAAATACCAAGTGTGATAATAGTGAGTGGCAGCGAGATGACCGTCAGGAACGGCTTAACGAGCGAGTCGACGATGTTGAGGAACAGTCCCACGAAGGCAAAGCAGACCCAGGCGTCGGCCATGCCGAAGGGCTGAATGCCGGGGACGAGAAACGTTGCGATCGCGATGGCGATTGAGGTCAAAAGCCAGTTGAGCATAAAGCGCATGGTGTGAATCCTTTCTTGCGCATGGCGTGGTGAGGGAGCGTGAGAGGCACATGCCTTTGCAACTCGGACAGATGCTCGGGCACGGCTCTGTTTGGGCGCCCATTGTCTCAGATATTCGTGGAGCTTGCGTGCGCATTCGGTTTCAAAACGGCGTTCGTCCTAGAAAACGCGCCGCTGGCAGAGAGTTTTGTCGCTTTAGTTTGGTGGTGTGCTAAACTGCTACGGGCAAAAGCCACAGGCGTTGCCCTATTGCATAGAACGGGCGAACGATGCCCGATGTCAGTATCAACTTCGATGCCTTTTGGCGGGTTTGGCGGTGATCGATGAATATCGAGAACATGTTTGACAAGCCTGATGTCAAGCAGCTGGTCCACGCATTTAGCCTTTTGGACGACGAGAAAGATATCCAAGCGTTTTTGACCGATATCTGCACGCCGCGCGAGATTTGCGATCTATCGCAGCGTCTGCAGGTCGCGCGTTATCTGGACGAGGGCGAGCCCTATGTCGAGGTTCAGGCGCGTACCGGCGCTTCGTCCACCACGGTGAGCCGTGTGTCCAAGGCGCTCAACGGCGAGTACGGTGGCTACCGCAAAATCCTCATTAAGCTGGAGGATGGCGAGTAGGCCGCGCCAAAAACGAATTGTGCAAAACCGCTCCTCCGGGGGCGGTTTTTTGATCCCTTAAGGACGGAGGAAAACGGATCACCGGGTTAGACTGACCCCTTCGGTGATCCGTTTTCCTCCGTCCCCAAGGGATCAAATCTGTTGGCGTGGGGCAAATCTGTCCGCGTGGGCGGGTAGGATGGATACATTGATTATTGCGAACAGTTTGAGCGGAGGACCATGCCTGTTCGAATCTATACCACCAATGCCGGCACGGATTTGAGCGATGCCGAGTCGGCGTTGCTTGCCGACCTTATTGCCCGCCATGGACGTGCCGTGCTTCTGGCGCCAACGTTTGCCGAGCTCGACCTGTGCCGCCATGATGCGGCGGAAGCCGGGATTTCGCTGGGTATTGACTACAAAACGCCTACATCGTGGCTTCGCTCGCTTTGGGAGCTTTTGGGCGACGGGCGCGGTTTCGTCGACAACCTGCAGCGTCAGATGCTGTTCTCGGACATGGTCACGCGTCTCGACGATGCCGACCTGCAGCCGCTTTCGCACAGCCAGGGCACAGTGCGCATGCTTGCGCGCATGGCCCGCGACGTGTTGCCGGGCGTTGCGGGGACGACGGCCGAGCGATGCCGTGGCAACAATTGCCAGCCTGAGCCAAAAAGCGATGCCGAGGCTCGTGTGTTCGAGCTTTTGCGTGCCTACGCGGGTGGTTTGGACCGTCGAGATATGGTCGAGCCCTGCGAGGCGGCTGACATTATGGCCGATGCCCTGGCCGATAACCTGCCGGCGTGCACCCGCGCCGTATGCGTGCGCGGTATCACGTCGTTTACGCACGGCCTGCTCGAGCTGCTGTCTGCCGTGGCGAACAATGGGGGAGAGGTCGTCGTACTGCTTGCCTGCGAGCAGGCGGCGATGCGCGAGGAGCTTGCCGCGGCATTTGATGCCCGCGGTGTGCTGTTCGAGGCCGCGCCGCTGAGGGAGGACGCCGTCGCGTCTGATGCCGCTTGCGGGACCGCCGCTCGGCCTGCCTTTATTGAGGTCGCCGGCCCCCATGCCCGTGCCCATGCTTATGCGGACGCCATCGATACGTTGGTGAAAACGCACAAGGAGTCCAAGGACGATAAAGCTACTGCAACGCCCGCCGACCCCGTGCGCGTGCTCGTTGTTTCTGCCCGGGCACCCCAGCTGTTCGGTGAGCTCGCCTCTCGTCTGGCGGCCCGTCATATCGCTGCCGAGACAGTTGAGTTCACGGCGTTTTCTCAATCCATTGCGGGCAGGCAGTTCACGGCGCTCGCCAACCTGATCGAGCGTATGAAGGCCGCCGACGAAGGGGCAGCTTCTAAGACTGAGTGGTGGCCCGCGCCGGAGCTTACCGACTGGATTTACAGTCCGCTTTCGGGCGCTGATGCCGTCAATGCCCGTACCTTCGATAAGAATATGCGTCTCTCGCGCAGCAAGACTACCGCGGGCGTTAAGAGCCTGCTGCAGAGCGTCCAAGGCCAGGTGAGGGGCGCGCGCAAGGCGGCGAGCGACGAGAACTGGTTTAAGAACGTGCCGTGCGTGGTCTCGGACGTGTTCCAGGCGCTGTGGCGTGACAAGCCCGTGACGGCGCTCAAGGCCATGCTTGCCGTTGCCGAGGGGTTGCCCGATCGCTCGCTGGGCAGCTTGGATGGCCAAGCCCGTCGCCAGGCGGAGGTGGCCCTGCTGCGCCACGCCATCGACATCCTTATGAATGGCGCCCGCGCGCTCGATGTGTCGCAGGCTGCGACCGTGCCCGTGCTCGATGGCATTCGCACCAAGGTGGACAAACGTAGCACCGCCTACGATTACGAGACCTACGAGGTTGACCGTGCGCCACGTGCCCAGGTTCGTTTTGCTTCGCTTGCCGATGCGGCGGCTCTGCGCCCCGGCAGCTACGATGCCGTGCTGTTTGCCGATGTCGATCTGGACAGCTATCCGCTCTCACACGAGGAGGGCCCGCTGGCCACGCTGACGGCGAGCCTCGGTCGCGAGGGCGTGACGCTTGAGCCTGCGGCCTTGCTGCGCGCACGCTTTGGCCGCGCGATGCAAGTGTCGCGTGGTCCGGTTACGCTCGCCCGTGTGACCCACGATCGTCAGGCGCGCGAGTGCTATCCAGCCGCCGTGTGGACCGAGCTGCGGGCGCACGCCGAGGCCGCTGACGCTGCTAAGGCCGCTGACGCCGACAAGACCGCTGACAACGCTAAGGCCGCTGACGCCGACAAGGCGAAGTGCGTGGGTGAGGGTGATATCGTAAGGGACTTCGATCCCGCGGCAGGCGAAGGTCTCAAGCGCGAGCGCGTGACCTGTGAAGCCCCTCAGCATCTGAGTGCCGAGGCCGTGCCGTATTTGGTCCTGCGTCGTCGCGACGGCGAGGACGAGGACGCGCCGCTCGTGCCGCGCCTGACGTCCGCCTCGCAGATCGAGGCCTACTCCACCTGCCCGCTGTGCTGGTTCGTGTCGTATCGCGTCAAGCCCCAATCCGTCGATGCGGGCTTTGGCAACATGGAGAAGGGCAACTTTGTCCATGACGTGCTGGAGCACTTGCATGCGCGTCTTCCGCAGGAGGGCATGGAGCGCGTGACGCCCATGAATCTGCCGCGCGCGAAGGAGCTGCTGCGCGAGGTCTTTGACGAGACCCTGGCCGAGCACGCCGGCAAGCGCGGTACCGAGGGCCCGCTGGTGCCGCTCTCCCCGGTGGAGGAGCGTCAGGTGGCCGAGATTTTGCCGCAGTTGGAAGGCGTGCTCGCCTACGAGTCCGAGGCGCTGGCACCCTTCGCGCCGCGCTACCTGGAGTTTGCGTTCAATGAGCTCCAGGTCGAGTATGCCGGTTGGCCACTCGGCGGGCGCATCGACCGCGTGGATGTGGATGCCGAGAATCGCGCCGTGGTAATCGACTACAAGCATCGTTCGGGTGTCGAGGAGTTTAAGCTCGCCGACCCCACGGTGCGCGACGAGGAGTCGGGCGAGGCCCCAATCGACGACCCGCGCTGGCTGCCGCCCCATACCCAGACACTCATCTACGCGCAGGCCATGCGTCGGGCGCTGGGCCTAGATACCCGCGCAGCGCTCTACTTTTCCACCAAGGGCGGCAAGCCCGCGCTGCGCGGCGCCGCAAGTGCCGAGCTGCTCGAGGAAGAGCGCGGCGACGGTCGCATCTCGGGCCTTAAGAAGGGCTTTCCCGGCGAGGGCGGCAACATGGACTTCGATGCGCTGCTCGACCGCGTGGAGACCGGCATTGCCGAGCGCCTGCGCGAGCTCGAGGCGGGCGACGTCGCCGCTGTCGATCCGACGTCGGCGCAGGCCGCGCATGCGCGCTGCTCGTATAACCACGAAGGAACGTTTGTAAGGAGGGACGTGTAGACCATGGATCTTTCGACTTTGATGCCGCAACAGCTGCAAGTCGTCAAAACGCTCGACCGCCCGCTGTTTGTCTCGGCGGGTGCCGGCTCGGGCAAGACCTTTACCCTCACGCGCCGCATTGTCTATGCGCTCTCGCCCGAATCCGGTCCGTTTGTCGAGCATCTGGACCAGGTGCTCGCCATTACCTTTACCAAAGATGCCGCGGCCGAGATTCGCGACCGTGTGCGCCGTGCGCTTATCGAAGAGGGCATGGACGAGGAGGCCCTGACGGTCGACGACGCTTGGATCTCGACCATCCACGGCATGTGCTCGCGTATCCTGCGCGCGCACGCGTTGGAGCTGGGCATCGATCCTGAGTTCACGGTGCTCACCGATACCGATGAGCTTATGGATCAGGCTGTTGAGCATGTGCTGGGGCGCGCGACGGCGCCCGATGCCGCGCCCGAGCTCGCCGCTTCGCTTAAGGCCCTCTACGCTTGGTATCCCATGGCGGGCGAGGGCGGGACGTTTGGCGCCGGTACCACCATCAAAGGCCTGGTGCGCGACCTGCTGGAGCTATCGAGCCAGCTGCCGGGCGGCATGGACGATGTGCGCGTTGCGCGTGGCCAAACCGACACCTCGGCGCTTGCCGATGCCTATCGTGCGGCGTTGGGTGCAAGCAAGGCTGCGACCGAGAAAGCGCAGACGGCGCTCGACGCCATCGACGCGTTTGAGGCGAGCGGCAAAACTATGGAGGATGCGGCGCGACTCATGATGTCGTGCGGCATGCCTCGGGCGAGCAAAGCGTTTCCTAAGGAGCAGGTGGAGCTACTCAAGGCCGAGGCGGCCGATGCGTTTATCAATATCGTGCTTGCCTGCGGCGGTCCGGCGCTCGGTGCGCTGGTGGGGCTTGCCCGTGCCGTAGAGGCGGAGTACCGTGCGCTCAAGGCCGACCAGTCCGCGCTCGACAATAACGATCTGTTGCGCATGGCATACGAGGCGCTGCGCGATTACCCCGCCATCCGAGCCGCCTACGAGGGCCGCTTTAAGATGGTCATGATCGACGAGTTCCAGGATACCGACCAGATGCAGGTCGATTTGATTCGCTATCTGACGGGCGCGGGGGAGCGCGCGCTGTGCACCGTAGGCGATGCGCAGCAGTCGATCTACCGCTTCCGTGGCGCCGAGGTCGAGGTATTCCGTCGCCAGGAGCGCAAGGTGGGTTCGACGACGGCGTCCGAGACGGTCGCCACGTCCGATGCCTCTGCCGGCGAGCTCGTCAAACTTGTGCGCAACTTCCGCAGCCACGACGAGGTGCTGCGCTATGTGGCACGCGTCTTTGACGGCGACACCGGTGGTTTGATGCAGGGGTTCTTGGATCTTGAACCGAGCGACAAACGCAAGGACAAGCTCAAGGCAAAGGCATCGCGCCGCCAGGCGGTCTTCGTTGCCGGTGGCAGCACACAGGAGCGAACGCAGGCGAAAGCTCGTGCGATTGCCGAACGTTTCCGCGCGCTTGCCGATAAAAAACAGCCCCAGGGCAGCATGGTACTGCTGCTGGGGCGCATGACCAATGCCGATGTCTACGCACAGGCGTTTCGCGACCAGGGGCTCGACTGCGTCATCGCGGGCGGCTCAGTCTTTGCCCAAGCTGCCGAGGTGCAGACGGTGCGCGCCCTGGTGTGCGCGCTTGCCAATCCGGCCGATACGGCGCAGGGTTTTATGCCACTGCTGGCCTCGCCGATGTTTGCACTCGGCGCCCAGGAGTTCCTGGCGCTGGCGACCAAACTCGACGAGCAAACGGGCGAGACGTCGCGTCGCAACATCGATGCGGGCATCATGAGCGATTCCGATGTGCCGGGTTTGCAGGGCTTGCCGCTCGTAACGCGCGCCCGCGAGGTGCTGCGCTACGCGCTTCGTCGCGTGGGACGCGATTCGTTCGCGGCGATCGCGCGCGACGTGGTCAATGCCTCCGGCTGGTTCGTGCGTCTGGCGCAGCGTGGCCCCGAGGGCAAGGCCATCGCCGCCAACGTGCTCAAGGCGCTCGACGCCGTGGCCGAGGCAGAGGCCGAGCTCGGCAATTCTCCGCGCTCCATCGCGCTCGCCTTCGACCGCTTCTTGGCGGGCAAGGAGGCCCCGGGCGCGCTCAACGAGGAGGGCGACGGCGCGGTGCGCATCATGACGGTGCATGCGTCCAAGGGTCTGGAGTATCCGGTCGTGGCGGTTGCCGAGTGTTTTGGCGTGCGCAAATCGTCCGGTGCGGCTCAGATGGGGCGTGTCGAGGGCGGAGCGCAGGTCGTGGCGCTGCCGGCACGCTTCGACGGCGTTAAACTCGCGGACGGCACGTTCGTGAAGGGCGACGACGTCAAAAAGCAGTTTGAGCATGCGTTTAAGGGCAAGGGTACGTCGCTGTGGCTGCCGCCGGAGCTCATGGAGGACGTCTGTGCGACGGGTTCTCCCGCCGAGGCATTTGCTCGCCTGCGCAACGACGACCTGCAGCTTTCGCTCGAGGAGCGGGCTCGTTTGCTCTATGTCGCCATGACGCGAGCGCGTGAGCTGGTGATCTTGGCGATGGATGCCGGCGTGAGCCGCGGCAAGCTGTGCGCGCCGACCTTCGACGTCGAGACCGATCTGACTTACGACGTGCTGCGCCGTATTCTGCCGACGGACGGCCTGGACATGCCGCAGCTCGATGCCGACCGCCTGGTGTTCGACAACTCCAAGCCGGGCGACTACGAGCTTATCTCGCTGGCGGACTTTACGTTTGGCGAGCAGGCGTTTGAGGCCAACGCTTCACTGGATGCCGAGGGCAGGCTTGTTCGCGGCGATGTCGATGTCGCTGATAATGCTGCGCACTCAACTGTGCCCGGTCCTGCCGACCCCGAGCCCGATTCGTTTGAGCTCGTGTATCCCCAGACGGTGGGCGTGCGCATGGGCACCTGCTCGTATCCGGCGCGTGATTCGTACAGCTATTCGTCGATCGCCGCGGCGCTCCATGCCGAGGCCGAGGACCGTGCCGCCGAGACGCGTGTTCCCATGGACGAGGCTGGCGATGATGCGGAGTCGGATGGCTCGGAGATGACGGATACGGACGTGGCTGCTGTCGAGCCCACCGGCAATCCCATGGCGCTGGGCTCGGCCTTCCATGCTGCCTGCCAGTGGCTGATCGAGATGGGTGCCGATGCGCTGCCCGCTGAGCGTGCCGATGCACTGGCGCGTCTGTGGCACCTGACGCCGGAGCAGCGCGAGCGTTTTGACATCGCCCTGAATCGCTGGCTCAGGTCGGCGGTCCGTGCCGACCTGCTCGCGTGGCCGTGCGTTCGCGCCGAGGTGCCGTTCTTTTCGCTGGGCTGCGAGGACGAGGACATCGCTCGCTATGGTGCATATGCCGAGGGCGCCATCGACGCTTTGGCGACGAACCCGGCGGATTCGTCACGCGCGCTGGTCATCGACTACAAGACGGGCGGCACACCGGACGAGACGCCGGAACAGCTGCAGGAGAAGCACGCCCTGCAGGCGCGCGTCTACGCTGATGTTCTGCACAAGGCGGGCTTTGAGGCCGTGACCGTCAAGTTCGTCCGCGTGGAGCAAGTCGACCTCGCCAACCCGTGCGAGCCTCAGGTGGTCACCTACAGCCTCTAGCCCTCAATAACTTGCGGTGGAATACGGACTGTTTTGGCCAAAAAAGCCGCCAAACAGTCCGCATTTCACCGCAACGCATGGGAGAGCCTGGGGCGGTACAATGGCTCGAACGGTTCAAACGAATAAGGAGCCATCATGCAGCTCGCCAAAACGCTTAAGGTGACGCCGGAGGAGCTTTTTGACGCTCTGGCGGGGTCCATCATGCAGGATATCGAGAACGCCACGGGCAAGCGTCCCAGCCGCAACAAGCTCAACGGCTATAAGTACGAGAAGCGCGCCCAGTCCGCAAAAGGCAAGGTGACTCTTCATCGGAAACCGTGAACGCTTCGGGCTTCGAGTCAGTAGCGAGCGGCCCGACAAAAGTAGTTGATGGAAGTGCCAAATGAATAAGAATGCCGCTACGCAACTGCACATCTATTCCGCCTTTTTCGTTCTCGCGGGATTTGTTTTAAATCGGGGAGTGTTTCTACTTTTCCTTGCGGAGAAAGGAATGTCTGTCACGGAAATCGCGCTTTATCAAGCCCTGTTTAACATTACAACGGTCGTTCTCGAGCTGCCAACAGGGCTGATAGGCGATTTCTTTGGAAAGAAGTTTTCGATTCAAGTGGGCGTGCTGCTGCTTTTCTTCCATACGGCTGGCATGCTGTTGCTCTCAGGTCCCTTTCTTGTCGTGCTTTCCCTTGTTGAGGCACTCGCCTACTCCCTTCAATCGGGATCCGAACAAGCACTTTTATATGAAATTGCCCGGAATGCCGGTCAAGGAGAGCGTTTCCTCACCATCAACGCTCGGCTGCTTGCCGCGCAATCAATCGCTACGGGAATGGCGATTGTGCTCGGATCTTTCATTGCCCAAGTATCTTGGAGCGCCCTCTACGTATGTGTCTCCGTTTTCTATCTCCTGCAGCTTTTCCTTCTGTATCCCATTGAGAGGACGGAAGCGACCCGTTCTGAAAGCTCTGAAAAGGGAAGGTTTGACGCGGCCAAGATGTTCAGACGCGAAACCTGGCGTGTTGGAGAATCCGCTTTTGCGGTATTGCTTCTTCTAATCGGCGCAAGCATGCTCGATGGATTCTATGGGAGTTATTACAACTTGAATCAGTTGGTATTCGACGCATTTGATGCTCCCGTCTCCATAATAGGAATCTTTTTCGGTGCATCCTATGCAGTAAATGCGACGGCCTACATTGCAGCAGATTTATTCTCATTGCGTTTCGGGAAAAGAAATACCATGCTCGGCTCGATGCTAATCGAGGCTGGCCTTTTCATGATTCTTCCGTGGTTCGCTTCAAATCCGCTGTGTTTGTTTGGCCTTAGCATGGTGCTTTGTTTTCTCCCAGAAGTGGTGTACATCACTTCGGAAAACTTAATCCAAGACGCGATAGCGGACGATCTCCGCGCGACGATCCTTTCCGTCGCGTCTCTGGTAAGGGCTCTCTTTTCTGCAGTGTTTTTCTCCATATTTGGACATGTGTTGGGGTTATATCCCATTCAGATAGCGCTCGGTATTATTGGTGCAATCGCGATAGCAATTACCGCCGTTGTTTCATTAAAAATGGTTGGAATACAGGTCTCCAAGAATTGATATATCGATTGACGAGCTATCCGAAGCGTCGAGCCTTCTTGATGGACATGACTATTCGTCACAAATCATTCCGCGCATCGCCGGGGTTCCAGTAATACTCGATATATCTGGATGCCCTCATTCCCCTTTTTGAAGGTCCCAAATTGACTACCCGTGTTGGTTTGGCTAGGTTCGGGTGCTATCCGCGCCGTGCGGTAAAATCGTTCAGTCAGAACACGAACCCGCATCGGAGCTCATCACATGGCATTCGTCCATCTGCACAACCACACCGTTTTCTCCATGCTCGACGGCGCAACCCGTATCCAGGATATGGTCAATCGCGCCGTAGAGCTGGGCATGCCCGCCGTCGCCATTACCGACCACGGCTACATGTATGGCGTGCCCGACCTGGCGCTGGCCTGCGACGCCGTCAACCACAACACGCCTGAGTACAAAACCTGGAGTCACGACAAGGCCTTTTTGGAAAAGGATCGCCGCGACGAGCTGGTGGAGCCCGATCCCGAGGAAAACCCGCGCGAGCATGCCCAGTATGTGAAGGACATGGCCATGTGGGACGAGAAGGGCAACATCGACGAGCTCAAGCCGCCTCTGGTCATCAAGCCCATCTTTGGCTGCGAGGTCTACTTTACGCCGGACGAGACCCTTGCTCGCGACCATAAGCCCGAGCTCTACCACATGATCCTTCTGGCCAAGGACCAGGAGGGCTACGTCAACCTGATGCAGACGGTCTCCGAGGCCGCCGTGCAGGGCTTTTACTACAAGCCGCGCGTGACGCTCGACAACCTGCGCCGCCATGCCAAGGGCATGATCTGCACGAGCGCCTGCATCGCGGGTATCATCCCCAAGTACATCGACCGCGGCGACATGGAAGGCGCCATCAAATGGGCCGAGACCTTCCGCGATACCTTTGACCCCGGCGACTTCTACATCGAGATCCAGGAACACGGCATTACCACCGACAACGGCCTGACAGACGAGCAGATGGACCGCACGCTCATCGATATCGCCAAGCAGGTGGGCGTCAAGGTTATCGCCACCAACGACTTCCACTACCTGCGCCGCGAGGACGCGCCCGTGCAGGACGTCATCATGTGCATTGGCATGAACGCTAAGGTCGACGACCCCAACCGCATGCGCATGACCGGATCGGAGTTTTACATGAAGACCGAGGAGGAGATGCGGGCGATGTTCCCGTATTGCCCCGAGGCCTGCGACAACACGCTCGAGATTGCCGACAAGTGCTACGTCGAGCTCGACTGGGACTCCATCATCCTGCCGCGCTTCCCGTTGCTCGATCCCGGCGAGACGCACGAGAGCCAGTTCCGCCGCGAGTGCGAGAAGGGCCTGCGCCAGCACTACGGTGACGACTGGGCCACGCGCGAGATCGGTGGCGTCAACATCAAAGAGCGCTTTGAGTACGAATACAAGGTCATCTGCGACAAGGGCTTTGCCGCCTACTTTTTGATCGTCGCTGAGTACGTGCAATGGGCCAAGGACAACGGCATCGGCGTCGGCCCCGGCCGTGGCTCGGCCGCCGGCGCTATCGTCGCCTACGCCATGAACATCACCGCGTTCGACCCGCTCGAGAACGGCCTGATGTTCGAGAGGTTCCTGTCCCCGCAGCGTACCGAGATGCCCGATATCGATATGGACTTCGACGATGAGCGGCGCCTCGAGGTCGTGGAGCACGTTCGCCAGCTCTACGGTCCCGAGAAGGTCACCCACGTCATCACCTACTCGACCATTAAGGCCAAGCAGGCCATCAACGACGCCGCGCGCGTTCTGGACTACCCGGTCTACATGGGCCAGCGCCTGTCCAAGATGGTCTCGAGCGACCCCAAGGTCAAACTCAAGCAGGTGCTCGACAAACAACCCGGCAAAGAGGATCTGTTTAACCCCGACTTTGCCGAGGCCTATAAAAAGGACGACGACGCCCGCCGCATCATCGACACGGCGCTCTCGATTGAGGGCCTCACCCGTGGCGAGGGCGTGCATGCGTGCGCCGTTCTGATCTGCCGTGACCCCGTCAACGAGCACGTGCCAACCAAGCTCGATACCAAGGGCGGCGTCGAGATTACCCAGTACGAGGGCCATACCGTCGCCGACATGGGCCTGCTCAAGATGGACTTCCTGGGCCTGCGCACGCTGACGGTTATCTCCAAGGCCAAGGCCAACATCAAAAAGAACTTTGGCATCGACATCAAAGAGGAAGAGATTCCCTTTGACGATCCCGAGATCTTTAAGCTCATGGGCTCCGGCCATACCGCCGGCGTCTTCCAGGTCGAGTCCGCCGGTATGACGGCCACGATCAAGAACATGAAGCCCACCGAGTACAAGCACGTCGTAGCATTGATCGCCCTGTACCGCCCGGGCCCGCTGGGCGCCGGCATGGTTTCGTCCTACATCAACCGTATGAACGGCAAGGAGCCGGCCGTCTCCTACGACGACCGTCTGGACGACATCCTGGGCGAAACCTACGGCACCATGGTCTACCAGGAGCAGGTTATGCTCATTTCCGTCGAGATGTGCGGCTTCTCCAAGGGCGAATCGGACTCACGTATCCGTAAGCCCGTGGCTAAGAAAAAGATCAAGCTGCTCACGTCGACGGTGCTCCACTGGGAGGATGGCTCGGACGAGACCACCTACGACCACTGGATGAACGGCGCTATCAAGAACAACTACACGCGCGAGGTCGCCCAGAAGATTTGGGACGATGTTCTCGAGTTCGCATCCTACGCCTTCAACAAGTCGCACTCCGCCGGCTACGCCATTCTGGTTATGCAGACGGCGTGGCTCAAGGCGCACTATCCGCACGAGTACATGGCGGCCGTTCTGACGTCCTATACGGGCAAGACCGACAAGATCGTGCACTACGTCTCGGCATGCCGTCACGACGGCATCCCCGTGCTGTCGCCAGATGTCAACGAGTCCGGTACCGAGTTCACGGCTACCAAGGAGGGCGTGCGCTTTGGTCTGGCCGGCATCCGCGGCGTGGGCACCGGCGTGGCGCAGGCGATTATCGCCGAGCGCGAGGCGGGCGGCCCGTTTAAGACGCTGCACGACTTTGTCGAGCGCGTGGACTCGAGCCAGGCAAACCGCCGTGTGATCGAATCGCTGATCAAGGCAGGCGCCTTCGACTCCACGGGGTATCCGCGTCGCCAGATGATGCACTTTGTGGACAAGAACAACCCCGAGAACATCATCGACGCCGCGGTAAAGCGCCAGAAGGACCGCGCGAGCGGTCAGACCTCGTTCTTCGATATGTTTGGCGACGTTGAGGGCTCGGGCTTTGAGGTGAGCGTGCCCGATCCGGACGGCCAGGAGTGGGACCGCCACCTTAAGCTGAGCCAGGAGAAGGAGGTTCTGGGCATCTATGTCTCGGACCACCCGCTGCGCCCGTTTGAGTATGCACTAGCCAAGGCGCGCGACTTCTCGTTCTCGCAGATCGATACCGGCTACGAAGTTCAGAATCCTACGGGCGGCACCATCAACCAGGAGATTCCCGAGGGCAAGGCGCTGTGGTGGGCCGGCATGGTCTCGAGCGTGTCCAAGCGCGTGACCAAAAACGGTGACCCCATGGGCATCGTGCAGCTCGAGGACATGGAAGGCGAGGCCACCGTCGTCGTGTTCCCCAAGACCTATAAAGAGGCCGAGGGGTACCTGTACGGCGAGGTCGATCCCGAGACCGGCGCGCAGCTGTCCGATGCCTTTGTGCGCATTAAGGGCAAGCTCGAGCGCTCGGACCGCGGCGACCAGATCATCGCGCAGGAGATCGTGCCGCTCGAGCTCAACGAGGAGAACAACAAGCCCAAGGTGTTTGAGGTCATGGTGCCCAACAGCCGCTTTAGCCAGGGCAATATGGCGCGCCTGGCCACGGTGCTCACCGCTAACCCGGGCGGCGACCGCGTGGAGATCTTTATCGAGCAGGTGGACGGGCGCGTGCTGCGTGCCGAGGTACCTGCCAAGGTCAACGCGCGTTCGATTCCGCTGCTGGCCGAGGCCAAGGCCATTGTGGGTAACCAGGGCTGCGTGACGGTGATCTAAGCTACCCCGGGTGAGATTGGAGGAAGTGATGGCGCAGGGGACGTTTGTGCAGGCGCTTCGCAAAGAGGCGGCGTTGAGCGGCACCTTTATGAAGGGGCGTTCGCTCATGCTCAACGGCGCCGTGCTGTCGATCGAGGACAGCGGCTCGCGCTTCTCCAAAAACGTGACGGTCGAGGGCTCGGTGCGCGGTTCGCGTGGCGACCTGTACAAGACGCACGTGGCGCTCGACATGGACGAGCACGAGGTGATCGACTACGACTGCGATTGCCCCGCCGCCTATCGTTACCCCGGTATGTGCAAGCACGCTATTGCCACGGCTCTGGCGTATTTGGATGCCAGCGGCGCCGAGCCCGTCGAAGGTTTGCGCACGCCGGTTCGCACGTTTACGGCGCAGTCGAAACAGCCCGCGCGCACCGCACCCAAAGCGCCGGCCGTCAACCCCAACTTTCCCTTTCCGGCGCCCGTCCCCACGAGCCCGAGCCTTGTGGCGGCGCTCTCCGATCTTTCGGACGCGCGCATGGATGAGCTGGCGAGCATGCGCCGCAAGCTTGCCGGTGCCGTTGATCCCGACGCCCCCAAAGCGGCATTGGAGCCCTCGTTGGTGCCGTACTACAATCCGCTGTTCGCTGACCGCTTTAGCTGGGCGCTCGAGTTCCGCATTCGCTGTGGATCGGTCTCCTACGTGGTCAAGGACATCGACGGCATGGCCGATGCCTACGTGCGCGGCGGCACGTTCTCCTATGGCAAGAAGCTCACGTTTGTCCATTCACCTGAGGCCTTTGACGAAACATCGGCAAAGCTGCTCAACCTTGTTGTGACGACAGTTGCCTATCTCGATGACATCGCAAGCTCGCGTTCGGCGTCGTACGACTTTGCCCGCAGCGGTTTTGTTGCCGAGCGTCAGTTGCCGCTGTCCGAGCATAGCATCGTATATGTGCTGGACCTGCTGCGCGGCCAGACCATCTCCTTTGAGCCCGCCTGGTCGCGGGGGATGACGACGCATCGCACCTACGACGTGGCGGTTGAGCTGTCTCCGCAAGGGGAGGACGAGGCATCCGCTAAGCGCCCACCGCTGCTTGCCGCCAAAATCGCGCCGGCGGCTGGTGGTAGCTATGACCTGCGCCTGCCCGCCGATATGTACTGCTTTGCGTCGGGCGATGCCGCCTACTTGGTTGACACGCGCCGCGCGCGCCGTACCGACGCTGCATTTGCTCAGCATGCCGCACCTTTTTTGTCGCGCTTGCTGCCGTGCCGCACGCCCGCCCATATTGCCGCCGAGCAGGTGGGTGAGTTCTGCCGTATGGCGCTGCCCATTTTGCGCGACTATACCGACCTCACCGCGCCCGCCGCGCTCGATACTGTGGCACCCGAGGCGAGCTTTGCCATGGCAATCGGCGTCGACGATGGTCTTGTGACCTGCAAAATTACGGTTACCTACGGCGATTGGTCGGCTGATCTCTTTAGTCTTGGTGCTCCGGGCAGTCCTTTCGAAGAGCAACGCCCCGGCGTTCCGCCCCGCGATACGCTGGCGGAGTTTCGCGTTATGGACACGGCTGCCATGTACTTCGATTTCTACGAGGGCGGCCTGGCGTTTGAGGAGCGCGATGACGAGAGCCTGTTCCACTTGCTGACCGAGGGCCTGTCCGCCCTGTCCGAGCTGGGCGAGGTCATGCTCAGCGACCGCCTGCGCCAGGTCTCGGTCCGCCCTGCGCCCAAGCTTTCGGTGCGTGCGACTGTCAAGAGCAACCTGCTCGACGTCGAACTGGGCGCGAGTGGCCTTTCGGCGGCAGACCTTGCCATCTATCTGGACTCCTACAAGCGCCACCAGACGTTTGCGCGTCTCACGTCGGGCGACATCGTTCGCCTGGACGAGGGAGCGCGCGCCGCGTTTGGCCTTGCCGAGGATCTGGGGGTCGATGCTGTTGACCTGCTCGACGGCGTGTCGCTTCCCGCGTCGAGCACCCTTTTCGTTGACAGCATGCTTGCGCGCACGCCTGCGCTCGAGGCCGATTGCGACGCCGCGTTCCGTCGCACCGTCGAGCGCCTGGACACGCTCGGCAAGATGGACTTTACGGTGCCCGCTTCGCTCAAGGCCACACTGCGTGGCTATCAGGTCGACGGCTACCAGTGGCTCGGCTCGCTCGAGCACCTGGGCCTCGGCGGCATCTTGGCCGACGATATGGGCCTGGGCAAAACGCTGCAGATGATCGCACATATCCTGGCGCGCGTGGAGGCGGGGGACACCAAGCCCACGCTCGTGGTATGCCCGGCCTCACTCGTGTACAACTGGGCTGCCGAGCTGGAGCGCTTTGCCCCGTCGCTCGATGTGTGCGCCATTGTGGGCGCCAAGGCTCAACGCCGCGTGCAGATCGCCGGCGTGGCCGAGCACAACGTGGTCGTGACGTCGTATGACCTTATGCGGCGCGATATCGACGAGTATGCCGAGCAGGACTTTGCCCGCGTTGTGCTCGACGAGGCCCAGTACATTAAAAACCCGCTCACGCAGGTGGCGCGCGCCGCCAAGCGCCTGCCGGCCGGTGTGCGCTTTGCCCTGACGGGTACGCCCATCGAAAACCGCTTGTCCGAGCTTTGGAGCATCTTCGACTTTTTGATGCCGGGCTTGCTTGGCACGCGCGAGTCGTTTGCCAAACGCTTCGAAAGCCCGGTCGAGCACGCCGAGGGGGACAGCGCCGCTCGCCTGCAGGCGCTCGTGTCGCCGTTTGTGTTGCGCCGTGTCAAGGAAGACGTGGTGGCCGACCTGCCTGAGAAGATCGAGGACACCGTCATGGCACAGCTCGCCGGCGAGCAGCGCAAGCTCTACCTGGCCAACCAGGACCGCATCGCCCAGCAGGTGCAGCACCGCGAGGCTGGGGAGTTTAAGAAGGACAAGCTCAAGGTGCTCGCCGAGCTCATCAAGCTGCGCCAGATTTGCTGCGACCCGCGTCTACACTACGAGGATTACAAGGCGGGGAGCGCCAAGCTCGATACGTGCATGGAACTCGTGCACGGCGCACTCGACGGCGGGCATCGCATCCTGTTGTTCAGCCAGTTTACGGGTATGCTCGATATCATCGGCAAACGCCTGGCCAAGGAGGACATCGCCTTCCTTAAGCTCACGGGCGCTTCGTCTAAGGAGAGCCGCGCCAAGATGGTCGCGCAGTTCCAAGCGGGCGAGGTTCCGGTCTTTTTGATTTCGCTCAAGGCGGGCGGCGTGGGCCTTAACCTGACGGCGGCCGACGTGGTCATTCACTACGACCCGTGGTGGAACGTGGCGGCGCAGGACCAAGCGACCGACCGCGCGCATCGTATTGGCCAGCAACATACCGTGACCGTGTACAAGCTCATCGCCAAGGATACGATCGAGGAACGCATTATGCAGATGCAGGAGTCCAAGCGCGACCTGGTCAACAGCGTGCTCGGCGGCGACGGCATCTCGTCGGCGCTGTTTACCCGCGAGGATGTTCTGGCGCTGCTCGGCGGCGACGGGCGCTAGCTGCGCGCTGGATGGGGCTGCCGGGTCGGGCCAGGTCGCCGGTTCGTTCTGGCCCGACCGCTTGTCCCGCTCGTTATGTGTTCATTTGCAATGCCGTGGATGGTTTGTCTGCCTTTGGGCATAAGAAGCATCGAGAACACCGGCACATCAGCAAAGGAGAACATCATGGCAAAATTCTTTAAGGACCCCGACGGCAAGCTCATTGCCGCCCTTGGCAACGACGTTGCAACCCCTGCCGGCTGCACGGAGCTGACCGCGAACACCGAGGACGCGGCGCACGAGAAGCACGTGCCAGTCGTCGAGAGCGAGCGCGACGGTCACGTGATCCGCGCACGCGTGGGTTCGGTCGAGCATCCTATGGTGCCCGAGCACTACATCGAGTGGATCGCCCTTGAGGCCGAGGGCCGTCTGGAGGTCCATTACCTTGAGCCCGGCATGAAGCCCGCGACGTTTTTTGCCGGCGGTTCCAAGACCGGTACCGTCTACGCCTATTGCAACCTGCACGGGCTGTGGTCCGCGACGTTCTAGGAGCGCGCCCCCGCTCGGGGTATCATAGCTAGCATATGCACATGCGAGCGCCGACTGCATCATGCGGCCGGCGCTTTTACTACGACAACGATGGTTTACGACGGAAAGGGCTGAGCCATGAAGCTCGCACTTGCACAGATCGATATGCGTCTGGGTGATATTGAGGGCATTTGCGGTCGCATCGAGGACCAGGCTCGTATAGCCCACGAACGCGGGGCGCGCGTGCTGTGCGTCCCGGCTCCGCTCTTTATGGGCGCTCTGCCCGGCAGCTTGGTGGGCGCTGCCGACTTTGAGCACGACATGCTGACGAGCCTGACGGGCGTTGCCGGGCGTATCCAAGAACTCGATATGATCTGCATCGTGCCCGCGGCGGTTTCGTTTGAGGGCCAGCCCCTGCTCGACTACATGATGCTCAAGGACGGCCATGTGGTGCCGGCCCGTTCGAGCATTGCCCTGCAGCGCGGTGGGAACGGCGATGCCCGTTGGGCCCCGCCGGTGTTTGACGTGGACGGCGTGCGTATCGCCGTGATTTTCGACCTGGACCGCGAGCTCGAGATGCTGCCGACCGGCGTCGACCTCATCGCCTATTTTCAGTTCAACGCGTTTGATATGACCGACCGCGAGACGGCCGCCATTGCCGCCGTTCGCAGCGGTGCCTACCGCAAGATTGCGTCCAAGCGCAGCGTATGGTTTGCCTGCATGGCGCCGGTCGGTGCCTATGACGAGTCGGTGTATACCGGCGGGTCGTTTGTGCTCGACGACTGCGGACGCGTGGTGGCCCAAGCGCCGTGCTTTGAAGAGAGCCTGCTGGTTCAGGAGATTCAGCGCGGCGTAATGCTCGATGCTTTGGAGGACCACGAGCTGCCCGAGTTTCGTTCCGAGGAGTGGTTGTGGCAGGCGCTGGTGCTCGCTGTGCGCGACAACGCCCGTGCCCATGGTACGTCGCGCGCCGTGGTGGCGCTCGAGGGCGATCTGCCGTCGTCTTTGCTTGCAGCGCTGGCTGTCGATGCATTGGGCTCGCGCAACGTGATCGGCCTGGTGCTGAACCGCAACCGCATCTTTACGCCGGCACAGGAGGAGGCCGAGGCCGCCCGTTGCGCCGCCGTTCGCGCGATTGCCGAGCGCCTGCATATTCGCACGGTTGAGCGCGATGCGCCGGATGCGGCGCGCGTACTCGACCGCGATGTGTCGGCGGGCGATGCCGAGCGCCTGCGCTCGCGTACGCTGGGCCTCATGTTGGAGGATACGGCGCTCGAGCTGGGCGCGATGGCTCTGAGCCCGCTTTCCAAGACCGAGTACGCGTTGGCGGCACCGGCGCTTTGCGGTGGCTACCAGGGCGATTACGCGCCCTTTGGCGATGTGTATCTGTCGACCCTCGAGTTTGTGGCGCGCGTGCGCAACCGCACGTCTGCCGTGGTGCCGCAGGAGCTCGTGACGCTCAACGCGGTGGAAGATTGCATGGAGCGCGTGCTGGCGCGGGCGCTCTCGACGCTCGACGGCCCGGTCGACATGCTTGATCGCGCGGCGCAGCTGCTCGGTGGGCTCGAGCCGGGCGAGGTCGATGGTGCGCTTGAGTCGCACGTGGACCGCAACCGACCCTTCGACGACATCCCAATGGCCGCCGGCAAGCCCGAGGCTTGCTCGCTGCTGCTGATGCTCGTGCGCCAGGGAGAGGCGGCTCGCCGCATGCTGCCGACGGCGCCGATCGTCTCGGCCCGTTCGTTTGTCGAGCGCGCCTGGCCGTACATGCTCGCGTGGTCCGACCTGGGGCTGAGCGGCAAGGAACGCATGACGGTCGATGCGCTGGCACGCGCCGAGGTGAACCGCTTTGCCGACGAGGATACAAGCGAACGCATGCGTGGCGAGATGATGGGCATACTGGGTGACCTGTTGGGTATTTCGCCCGAGCAGATGGAGGAGCTGCGCTCCGAGGATGGCCAGCGTCGCCTGCATGAGGGCATGAAAAAGTTTGAGGGCGAGGTCCAGGACGCCATCGAAAAGATGATGGGCGGCCAGGGCGGACCGCAGGGTGGGCCCCAGGGCACGCCGATGCCGCAGCCGCCGGTTGATCCCCGACAGTTCCCGTTCTTTAGCCAGAACTAGGGCAGACGGAAACAGTGTGCGAGGGATTCCCTCGCACACGTTGCTTCTGCCGAATCTATCTTGCTTTAAGCATCTTGGCCCCGTTGTGTTATTCTAGAACAGACGTTCGTGAATGATGCGCGGGGCCTTGTCTTGCGCTGTGCTTGTGGCGAGGGGAGGCTGGCTTGGTCATTTTGGGTATCGACCCCGGTTTGGCCCACACGGGTTGGGGGATTATCGAGGAGCGGCGCGGTGAGGTTCGCTGCCGTGCCTACGGTTGTATCGAGACCAGCGCGGGCAGTCCGCTCGCGGTGCGCCTGTCGCATATCGCCCGTGACCTCAAGGGCGTTGTCGAACGCTATCGACCCGATACCGCTGCTATCGAGAGCATTTACTTTGGCGCCAACGTTCGCTCGGCCATCCCTACGGCGCATGCCCGCGGCGCCGCGCTCGTGGCGCTTTCGGAATGCGCGCTCGAGATTGGCGAGTACACGCCTATGCAGATTAAGCAGGCGGTTGTGGGCACCGGCGCCGCGGACAAACGGCAGGTCGCGTATATGGTTCGTACGCTCACGCAGCTCGATCACGACCCGCATCCCGACCATGCCGCCGATGCCCTGGCCTGCGCCATCTGCCACGTTAACCTCAGCCGCACCCGGGCGCTTACCGGCGGCGAGTTCTATCAACAGAGAGGAACCGGATACTGATGATCTCCCAGCTCCATGGAACGCTTGTCGAGGCCACGATGAGCTCGGCCGTTGTCGATGTATCGGGCGTGGGCTTTGAGCTCGGTATTTCGGGCAGCACTGCGGCCACGTTGCCGACGCCTGGCGGCGAGGTTCGCCTCTACACGCGCATGCAGGTGCGTGAGGACGCCATGACGCTCTTTGGTTTTGCCTCCAAGGACGAGCGCACGATGTTCGATCGGCTCGTGTCCGTCTCGGGTGTCGGTCCGCGCCTGGCGCTTGCCGTGCTTTCCACCTATACCGTGGGACAGCTGTATTCCCTGGTGATGGCCGAGGACGACAAGGGCATGGCCAAGGTACCCGGTGTGGGTAAAAAGACCGCCCAGCGCCTCATCTTGGAGCTCAAGAGCACCTTTGCCAAGGATGAGGGCTTTGTGCCGGTCGACGTGATCCCGGGGCAGGTTGCGATGCCGGTCCCCGCCGCCGCTCCCTTGGCGATCGATGACGCCCGTGCGGCGCTCCTTTCCATGGGCTTTAGTCCGCAGGAGACCGATGTCGCTCTGAGCGGGTATGATGGGCAGGATATGCGTGTCGAGGATCTGCTCGGCGCGGCGCTTAAGCGACTCGGAATGGATGCGTGATGTGGGAAGCCGATGACTCTCAGGACCTGTGGGCGACGCCCGGCAACTCGCCGGCGGCATCCATGGCGCACGGCGAGCGCATGGTGGGCTCGGAGCTGACGGCCGAGGACCTCGATGTCGATCGCACTTTGCGCCCCCAGCGCCTGGACGATTACTGCGGCCAGGAGCATATCAAGCAGAGCCTGCGCGTGTTGATCGAAGCGGCGCAGAGCCGTGGCGAGACGCTCGACCACGTGATCTTCTCGGGCCCTCCGGGTCTGGGCAAGACCACGCTGGCTACGGTTATCGCCAACGAGCTGGGCGCTCAGATCAAGACCACGAGTGGCCCTGCCATCGCGCGCACCGGCGACCTGGCAGCCATCCTTACTAACTTGCAGCCGGGTGATGTGCTGTTTATCGACGAGATCCACCGCCTCAACCGTTCGGTCGAGGAGGTCCTGTACCCCGCGATGGAGGACTTTGCCCTCGATATCGTGATTGGCAAGGGTCCGGCGGCGCGCTCGATTCGCCTGGATATTCCCAAGTTTACGCTGGTGGCGGCAACGACCCGCTCAGGCATGTTGACCGGCCCGTTGCGCGACCGCTTTGGCATTTCATATCGCCTGGATTACTACACGGTCGAGGAACTCGCGCAGATTGTTACGCGCTCGGCGACTATCCTGGGCGTGACGATCGACCATCCCAGTGCACTCGAGATCGGCTCGCGTTCGCGCGGCACGCCACGTCTTGCCAACCGCCTGCTCAAGCGCGTGCGCGATTACGCACAGGTGCGCGGCAACGGCCCCATCGAGCTCGATATCTGTCGCCAGGCGCTCGAGTTCTTCGAGATCGATGAGCTCGGTCTGGACTGGATGGATATTCGCATTTTGGAGACGCTCGCTAAGACGTTCTCCGGTCGTGCCGTGGGACTTACGACCCTTGCCAGCGCGGTGGGCGAGGACCCGGGCACGCTCGAGGATGTCTATGAGCCGTATCTGCTGCAGTGCGGGTTGATGATTCGTACGCCGCAGGGCCGTCAGGCAACCCTTCGCACCTTTGAGCACCTGGGGATTGAACCTACCGTTTAGGGCGCTTTGTTTTGGCGGGCTGTTGGGCTATCGCTGGGCATCGGGTAAACATATCGCCGTTCATCGGTTATGGGTGTTTTACTATTGCGCGCCCGTGCTATGCTGAATTGGTCTTTTTCTCATTCGGTAACGAAAGGACCGCCCATGCCTACTGACATCGAAATCGCACGTTCTGTCACGCCGCTGCCTATTACCGAGGTGGCCAAGAACGCCGGCGTCGACGTTAAGCACCTTATTCCGTACGGCTTCGACAAGGCTAAGGTCGACTATTCGCTGCTCAACGAGCCGACCGATCACCAGGCCAAGCTCGTCCTCGTGACCGCTATCAACCCAACGCCTGCGGGCGAGGGCAAGACCACCACGACCATCGGTCTGGCCGATGGCCTGCGTCGTCGCGGCGTCAAGAGTGCCGTGGCCCTGCGCGAGCCTTCGCTCGGCCCCGTCTTTGGTGTTAAGGGCGGTGCTGCCGGCGGCGGCTGGGCTCAGGTGATCCCCATGGAGGATATCAACCTGCACTTTACCGGCGACTTCCATGCCATCGGTGCTGCCAACAACCTGCTGGCCGCCATGCTTGATAACCACATCCAGCAGGGCAACCAGCTTGGCATCGACGTTAAACGCATCACTTGGAAGCGCGTCGTCGATATGAACGACCGTCAGCTGCGCCATGTCATCGACGGTATTGGCGGCAAGGCCCAGGGCGTGCCGCGCGAGGACGGCTTCGATATCACCGTTGCCTCCGAGGTCATGGCAATCCTGTGCCTGTCCACGAGCATCAATGGCCTCAAGGAGCGCCTGGGCGAGATTGTTGTCGGCTACAGCTATGCCGGCGAGCCCGTTCGCGCCCGTGACCTTAAGGCTCAGGGTGCCATGGCGGCCCTGCTCAAGGATGCGCTCAAGCCCAATCTGGTGCAGACGCTCGAGGGTACGCCCGCGTTTGTCCACGGCGGTCCCTTCGCCAATATTGCCCACGGCTGCAACTCCATCATGGCCACGCGTATGGCGATGCGCTTTGGCGATGTCGCCATTACCGAGGCCGGCTTCGGTGCCGATCTGGGTGCCGAGAAGTTCCTCGACATCAAGTGCCGCATGACGGGCGTTCGCCCCAGCGCCGTCGTGATCGTCGCGACCGCTCGTGCGCTGAAGTACAACGGTGGCGTCGCCAAGGCCGACCTCAACGAGGAGAACCTCGAGGCACTCAAGGCCGGCATGCCCAACCTGCTGCGTCACGTCGACAACATCCAGAACGTTTATGGTCTGCCCTGTGTGGTCGCCATCAACCGCTTCCCGACGGACACCGAGGCTGAGCTTGCGCTCATCGAGTCCGAGTGCCAGAAGCTCGGCGTCAACGTTAAGCTTTCCGAGGTCTGGGCCAAGGGCGGCGAGGGCGCGCTCGAGCTTGCCGATGAGGTCATGCGTCTGATTGAGCAGCCGAGCGAGCTCAAGTTTGCCTATGAGGACGGCGCCGATGTCGCCGACGCTCTTGAGGCCATTGCCACCAAGGTCTACCGCGCCGATGGCGTTGACTTTACGCCGGCCGCCAAGCGCCAGCTCGCCGAGCTGCGCGAGAACGGCTTTGGCAACCTGCCGGTGTGCGTGGCCAAGACGCAGTACAGCTTTAGCGACAACGCCAAGGCCCTGGGCGCTCCCGAGAACTTCCGCATCACGGTGCGTGAGCTCAAGGTTTCCGCCGGTGCCCACTTTGTGGTCGCACTGACCGGCAGTGTTCTGACCATGCCGGGCCTGCCCAAGGTCCCCGCGGCTGAGAACATCGACGTCGACAACGACGGCAACATCACCGGCCTGTTCTAAGCTTGTTGCCCATAGCTGCTTGCCCGCCCCGTCGCGCCTACCAAGGCCCGGCGGGGCTTTTGTTTTCTAGCCGCGCTTGTCTTGTAGATATGGACGGGCTCTGTCCGTCACGGGCTTTTGCGCGGGTAGAATGCATGGATAACTTGATGCTTACGGGCGACGGAAAGGAATCGTTGCATGGATCAGGACAAGACAACCGTGATGGGCGGCTACGGTTCCGCGCAGGCTGGCGATAGCGCCGATGCGACCCGCGTTGTTCCCAACCCCGGTTATACCGACCCCGCCGCGACGCAGCCTTCTGCCGAGCCAACCCGGGTTATGGGCTATGGCGACACAGCGCGGGATTCTTATGCCGTATCTTCGCAAGGCCCCTATGGCAACGCAGCTCCGGACCCGTTTGATTACGCGCCGCAGGATTCTTATGCCGCCTCGACGCCGAATCCCTATGATGACCTGCCGCAAAATCCCATTCCGCAGCCTCAGCAGACGACGTATATGCCTCGCACGGCGCAGTCTCGCTACGAGTCGCGCGAGCCGTATCGCGAGTACCCCAAGTCGATTCCGCAATATGGCGAGGACGAGGAGAAGAAGCCGTCGCGTTCGTCGAGCGTGATCAAGAAGATCCTCATCGTGCTGGCGATCTTCTTTGCGCTGTCGGTTGTGTTTGCCATTGTGTCGGGCATGCTCAACAAGCGAGGGAGTTCAACGGCTGATACCGCTGCCGAGCAAACCGAGTCCGCCTCGTCTAGCACCGTCGATCTGAGCGATATCCCGGGGCAGTACTGGTCCAACGCCAAGAAACTTCTCAAGTCGCGCGGCGCCAATCTTTCGAATGCCGTGGTCCTGACTGATGATGGCTCAACGCCCGTCATCGATGCCAACTGGGTCGTTACTTCTGCTTACTATAACGACAGCGGCAACCTCGAAATTCAACTCACGCACAAGAATAGCTCGGGCAACTCGCCCGACGGCCAAAGCGGTACCGACAGCTCGAGTTCCAATACGCTGGAGGACTTGAGCAACAAGGCACAGGAGTTGGGAGACAAGGCGCAAGAGCTGGGCGATACGGCACAAAACCTGGGCGACACCGCGCAGAACTTGGGCGACATGGCGACGGGTGCCTGGAATGCACTGCAAAACGGCATCTCGGGCGCGCAGGGAAACTAGCTGTTAAGCGGGCTACAGCTGTTCAGCCGGACGGTCGGGCGAGCTAAAGCCCGAGTCAAACGTAACGACGCATGAGGCATTGGGTCGGCGCTCGTGCACGATGCGCGTGACGAGCTCCAGCAGCTCCTCGTCGGATATGTCAAAGCCGTCGGGGCGCACCAGGTCAAACGAAACGAACCCGTCGTGCTCGTGCAGGTCGTGGATGGAGAGCGCGGGGTCGATCTGCATAACGCCGCGCTTGACCCAGCCGCGCAAATCATCGCCGGTTGTCGCGATGGGGTCGCAGTGCAGCGTGATGCCAATGCCCATCTGGCGCTTGATGTCGTGCTCGATGGTGTCCAGGATCTCGTGGTGCTCAAATGCGTCGCCCTCGCCGGGCATCTCCACGTGAGCGCTGGCAAACTGACGACCGGGGCCGTAGTCGTGCACCATCAGGTCGTGTGTGCCCAAGACCTGCGGATAGGACATGATCTTGTCGCGGATTGCCTGGACGAGCTTGGGGTCGGGCGCTTGCCCCAGCAACGGGCTGATGGCGTCGCGCACTAGGCCCATGCCGCTGATGCAGATGAAGATGCCCACACCCAGGCCTGCCCAGCCATCGAGGTCAAAGCCGGTCGTCTGCGAAATAAGCGCCGCCACCAAGACCGAGCCCGAGGTGATGACGTCGTTTTTGGAGTCCTGTGCTGTGGCAATGAGTGTTTCGGAATCGATACGGTTGCCCAGCGCGCGGTTGAATGCGGCCATCCAGAGCTTAACGAGCATGGATGTAGCCAGTGCCGCAAGGGAAACGAGCGTGTAAGCGGTGGGGGAAGGCTTGATGATCTTGGTGACCGACTCGAGGATCAGGTTGATGCCGACGGCGCAAACCAGGACGGCGACGAACAAGCCGGCGAGGTACTCGTAGCGGCCGTGGCCATAGGGGTGGCCTTCGTCTGCCGGGCGGCTGGCGAGGCGGAACCCGAGCAGGCTCACGATGTTGCTCGAGGCATCGGAGAGGTTGTTGAAAGCGTCGGCGATGAGGGAGACGGAGCCAGCGAGCAGGCCCGCGATGCCCTTGGCCAGGCACAAGGTGATGTTGAGGCCAATGCAGATGAGGCTTGCGGCGAAGCCCGCGTTGGTGCGGCGGGAGGTATCGACCGGCTCGCCCTCGCTGCCGGGAACAAGCGTATGTACCAGCCGATTTACAAATAGCATAGCGGTCGTCCTCACAATCATGTTTAAGGGGATAGTGTAGCTCGCGCGGGGGCGCCGTGCACCGATGCTCAGAAAATGCAGCAATAGTCTGCCGGTGCTAACGAGCGAGCCTTCTCGTCTGCCTGGGTGCTCGATTTTGGGCCACATGGGTATGGGCACGTGCTTACCTGCCCGACATACTTAATGTCGACAGCCCCAGTGCAAAGGAGGACGTATTCATGGACGAGATGTTTGCCATTAAATGCCAAAACTGCGGCGGCCCTATGTACTCACACCAGGCTAAACGCAGCTTTGAGTGCGCCTATTGCGGCACGGTCGTTCCGTGGCAGGCCGATGCGGGGGAGCCCAAGAGCGCCCTGGGCATTCGCCATACGCCACTGACGGTTGTCGATGGGCTGCTTAAGCTCACGCATGTGTCGCAGCTCGAGCGCCCGGTGGACCCCGACTGGTATTTCTTTAATGAGCACTGGCGCAATCAGTCGGTTCTGGAGCATCTGCTGTGGGAAGACCGCGGCACGGCCCAGGAGTTCCAAGAGGCCACGCACGTGAGCATCCCCTGTCCCTTCTGCGGAGCGTCCTTTGAGGGCGAGTCGACCCAGCGCGTGTTTGAGTGCCCGTCCTGCGGCAATAAGATCGGTGTCGCCGACCTGCTCAAGCCGGGGACGTTTAGCAAGCGCCTGACCATGGGCGTTGGTGCGGAATATGTGCCCGAGCAGGGTATTCCCTGCGAGATAACGCCGCAGCAGGCGCGCGCCAATGCGCTTGAGCTGGTGCGCCGATATCCAGACGCCTTTGCCGGTCACGATGTGGAAGACGCGATTCAAAACGACATGATGCTCTTCTACTTCCCCATGGCGCTCGCGGACCTGCGCATGATGGCGTCCTTCCCGGGCAAGGGCCTGAGCAAGGAGACCCTGGTGTACTACGAGGTGCTCGACTGGGCATATCCCAGGGCAAACTACCTGGACGTTCGCCTTATGGGCATTCTGGAGCCATGGGACTTTGCCAAGGTTGGGTCGTTCGACCCGGCCATGCAGGAAGGCGACTTCCGCGTTGTCTCCGTCGATGCGTCCACCAAGGACCAGGTGGTCATTGACAAGCTGGCGCTCGACATTGTTGGCAACGATGCCGAGACTTTCCTGGGGCTCAATAAAAAGAGCATCCGCACCTGGGCGCGCAAGGCCCGCAAGCACAAGGACGGCCTGGTTATGGTGCCGGTCTACTTTGTCGATCGTCCCGCGTCGGATGGACGTAATGGCGAGCAGGTGCGCATTGCCGTGAACGGCCAGACGGGCCGTGCGGCGGCGGTGGTGTTTAGCGACAAGCGCGAGACGCATATTGTGGCGCCGCTCAATCCGAGCCTGCATCTGTCCGGCGAAAGCACCGTTCACGCCACGCCCGTCGAGGTCAAATACGTTAAATCGCCGTTTCTATACCAGATCGTACGCCGTGGAGGCGGCGAGCAGCAGCATCAGGTGGCAGCGGTCGCCGAGGGTTCTTATCGAGAAGAAAAGCCCAAACGCAAGGGCTTGTTCGCTGCGATCTTTGGTAAGTAGGGGAGTGGTGCCGGTTGGCTCGCGAGAGTGCGCAACATCCCGCCCGTGATGGCAGATGTAAATAAACGGTGGAACGGCTGTAAAAGAGCCTTGCCACTGGGTAAAATCAGGATGTGCCGCGGAACCCGCTCCTCAGCTACTCAAACTTCGGAGACGCGGGCAACGCAGGTGCTATCGTCTTAAAGGGTCGGCTGCAACCGGCCCTTTTCTATGACTCCCTTCGCTATCCGTTACTGCTTATATTCCCGCCAGATCGAGTAGAGGTTCCGGACGATGCCGGTTACATACATCGAGAGGCGCAGGATTTCAAGAAACAAGTTCATAGGCTTCACCCCAATCAGAGATTAGAGCGTTGCCCGCAGGCGGATTCCGCGGCAGGCATAATTCTACCTCACGGGCCGCGGTGGAGGATAGCCTGCCCCCTGGTTTTGAGCAGTGTCGATCTAACGGGCGATCAAACCTCTAGTACTCTTTGAATTGAGCAAGCATCTGCCCGAAGAAGCTTAGTTCGGATGGCTCATAAATGATCGAACCGCCGTCCGCGGTCCTGTAGACCCCGCAGGGGAGGTAACGCCCGTCGGGGAGGATATAGAGGCTAGCTTCTTCCTTCAGTCCTACTGGAAATAGCGGAATCCCGTTTTCGTCCACTTGGAACTCGTCTATATTTGCGACCTTCCTCTCCATGATGCCTCCTGCCTTATTTCTTGAATGGCGCCCTAAAACAGGCAGCTCTCAATCAACTCTTTACCGCGCAAGGTGTCGACCCACTCCTGCGGGATGCCCTCGATACCGTATACCGTGCCGGCGAGGGCGCCGGCGACGGCTGCGGTGGTGTCGGTGTCGTCGCCCAGGTTGACGGCGGCAAGCACGCAGGCTTCGTAGCTGTTGGTGTTCACAAAGCACCAGGTAGCGGCTTTAAGCGTGTCACGCACGAAGCCGCCGGAACTGATTTCGTGCTCGGGCGCGCTTTTTAGCTGCAGCGCCCACGAGGGGAGCGCGCCGTTCATCACGTCCCTCATCAGCTCAACAAATATGATGCATGCGTCGGTCGACGTTCTGTGGGCGTGCGTAATCGCCGAGACTTTGCTGACCTCTTCGTCTGTCGCATCGGTGAACGCCAGGGGAGCGATGCGCATGAGCGATCCGTTGCCGTTGTCGCGTTCGCCGGAGCCTCCTTTGCCGGTGTGCAAGGCGCGGGCGGTTGTGCCGCCGTAGTCGAAAACGCCGTCGATCGTATACTCGCCACGGGCAATCCAGCTCACGAATTTGTCGCGCATGTCCTCGGTGTCAATGCGGCCGAGCTCTCTGATGGAGTCGCGGGTGGCGAGCGTCATAGATGTGTCGTCGCTCCAGGTGCCGGCGGGCTGCTCGTGCGTGCCGTAGCCGATCATGTCGGTGCATTCGAACGTGCCACGAGGTCTGAACTCGTAGGGAACGCCCAGCGCGTCACCGACGGCAAGCCCATAGATGCAGTCGCGCAGTGTTGTTTTCGGTCTGTGTGTCATGGAAAGCTCCTCTTTTCCCGGGTGATGTGGAGCGCCGTCGGGGGTATCGGTCGCAACGTGCTGCTATCCTTGCACTTCGCCATTAGTCGCTTCGTTGATGGCGCGGTAC
The DNA here is from genome assembly GCF_003464565.1 of Collinsella sp. AF14-35. NCBI lineage: Bacteria > Bacillati > Actinomycetota > Coriobacteriia > Coriobacteriales > Coriobacteriaceae > Collinsella > Collinsella sp. AF14-35. The sequence continues at coordinate 7,857 of NZ_QRZD01000019.1, read as the reverse complement.
TCGGCACTCAGCTCGCGCGCCAGCTCTTCCTTGCTTGGAAGATACGGCAGGTATTTGGCGGCAAACACTTGGTCGTTGTCTTCGGGCAGCGTGTACTCAACGATCGAATCGCTTTTGTCCGCGCAGAGCACGATGCCTATGGGCGGATTGTCGCCTTCGTTCATGAGCTCACGCGTGTAGTAGTTCACATACATTTGCATCTGGCCCAGGTCCTGATGCGTAAGGTCATCGGTCTTAAGGTCGATGAGCACGAAGCAGCGCATCAGATAGTTGTAAAAAACAAGGTCAATATAGAAATGGCGCCCATCAAAGGTGATGCGCTTTTGGCGCGCCTCGAAAGCGAAGCCACGGCCAGGCTCCAGCAGGAACTTCTGAAGATGTGTGATGAGCGCCTGCTCTAGATCGCTCTCGCGAAACGCAGTATCGTCCGAGAAACCTAAAAACTCCAGTACATATGGATCGCGGATGATATCCTCGGGGCGACGAGCTGGGGCGCTCTTTTGGATTTCTTGGGTGACAGCCTCCTTGTCTTTGCTGGCAAGTAGGTGCTCGCGGAACATGGTGTTGATCTGGCGTTCGAGCTGGCGCGTGCTCCAGCGAGAGTCGGCGCATTCGTTCATGTACCAGGTGCGAGCTTCGGGGTCAGGAATGCGTATTAACCTGCGGTAATGTGTCCAGCTCAATTCGGGACGCAGTGAGTCCCGAATTGGAAATGCAAGATAGAACTGACGCATTTTGCGCAGCTCTCTTGCTTCAAAACCTTTACCAAAATCCTTGGTAAGTCTGATTGCGAGGGCCTTGAGCAGCGCCTCTCCATACTTGGCGCGCTCCTCTCCGCCCTGCTCATCAACTATGCTCTTGCCGATCTCCCAATACGCCTCAACCATCGCAAAGTTAACGGCGGTATAGGCCTTGTCGCGAGCGGCGTTGAGAATCGAGGAAACCTGCTTGTAAAAACCTTCGGGCACGATTGCCGATTCTCCACGGTTTACCAGTTCGCCCATCACTGTCGCCCCACTTTCCTCTTGTGGAATGCATCTTTATCTCATCTAGTTTAAAGCCTCGCGCGGACACGAATTGCTGTGCTGTCTGGCACCTTCGCATGGGAGCCTTGCGGTGACTAAAATGTGGCCATAGAGGCAGTTTTAGCGAACCCCGCGGGAGTGACACGCATGGATAACAACACTTTGCTGTTCCAGGACAAAAGTTCGGGTAGGTTTAAAGACGTTAAGGTCTACCCCAACCGTATTGAGGTGCTCAAGAAGGGCGCTTTTGGTGGCAAGCACACCGAAATTGTCTATCTTAAGGACATTACGGGCGTCAATAGAATCAAAGGCCGCGATGTTTTTCTGCGTAACAGGCTGTTGACTGCTTGCGTCTTTAGCCTGAGCAGCCGTGCGAAGGCCCAGGAGTTTGTTAACGCGCTGAACATGGTGATGTAGCCTATGGCGGCGTTTGGGCCAAGGTAAAAATCGGGGGCACAGAACGGTATTCTGCGCCCCGATTGAGTTGATGCGCCCAAAAAACTGGCTTGCCTATTCGTTAACGTCCTCGGTATTGTCGCGGTCATTGGCAAGCAGTGCTGTGCCGGCGACCGTTGTCGCCACGGCGGCGGCAGCGAGCCCGGCGGCAACGCCAGAGCTGTCGCCCGTGTCGGCGAGCTTTCCGCCCGAGCTCTTGCCCTGGTCGCTCTTGTTGCCGCCGCCGTTCTTGTCGGCGCCGCCTGCGTTGGAACCCGTGCCGCTGCCGGTGCCGCCTGCACTGCTCGAGGCCGCTACGGTAAAGCTTGCTGCTCCATCGCTGGCGAGCGTGTAGTTCTGTGCTGCGTCGCCCAAAAGGCCTTTCGCGCGCACCCAGTACGTCCCTGCGGCAAATGTTTCGCCCTCGGCCATTGCCGTGCCCGGAGCGCCGTTCGCGTCGTGCACAAACTCGAGCTGGGCCGTGCAGGCATCGGTTTCGAGCTTGCCGTCGAGCAGCGCCGTGATCTTGGCGCGCACGTCCTCGCCGGCCTTAAGGCCTTCGAGCCCCTCAAAGTGGGGTGTCAGCGCGCGTGGATCGATATCGATGGGCACGGAGCCCCGCAGCTCCGTAACGGTCTCGTTGCCCAAGGCGTCGACATCCACATATTCGATGGCAAACGCATGGCCCGAAGCCGCCACGTTGAGTACGTTGCTGCTGTCGACAAGGCGGAAATGGCCCTCGCCAACGGTCTTGCCATCCTGGAGCGAGGCATCGCTCAGCGAGTCGCCGTACGTCATGCGCATGCGGCTCGGGAGGTAGTACGAAGCTGTCTGCTTGTGCTGTGTATCGTAATCGTAATTGCGCTGGTAGATGCTCCGGGCCAGCGCCGCATCAACAAAGTCGGATGCGATGATGCCAATGTGCTTGAGGTAATCTGACTTTGTTTCCTCGTTGTCGCTGGGGTTGATGTACGGGCTCTTGTACAGATGCTCGTTGACTACTCGTGCCGAGGTAAAAGGATTGCCTCCGTGCGACAAGCCCGTGCAGCTGGTGTAGTTGATAGACCAGCAACGCTCCTGGACTTGCACCTTGGCCCCGTCATCGTCCACGACGTCCACCTTGTTGCGCGTGCGCCCGGTCGTTTCCTTCAGCGCATTATCGACCCAGCTGAGCTTGTCGGTTCCCGTGAGTTTGTACTTGTCCTGGGCGTATACCTTGGTGCAATAGGGCTCTTTGTCGCCTGTTTCCCCCGCGGCTTCAAAGCCCCGCGCGTCTTGGACGAGACACATAGTGGCGCTGTCGGAGTGAGCCTTGATCTTGTCATCCCATTCGGTAAGGTCGAGGCCCCACGTGTGGCCGCTTACACTGTTGCCGGCGAGCCTAAATCGACGCAGCAGAACGATCTTTCCGCGCACCTCGTGTAGCGTGGGGATTCGGCTCGACGTATAGAACAGTTTGGGGTTGTCGTCCAAAACCTTGGCGAAAGCCGTCGTAACACTTTCGTCGGTAGCCTCGTCGTTGCCTCGTGATACAAGCATGATGAGCGCTTCTGTCGGGTTTTCGTTCAAAAACGTTTTGAAGTAGCCTATGACATCGGAAAGATGCATAAAGTACGCGTCTTTTTTGAGCAGGTAGTAATCCCCGTGGTCGATACCGGGGTCGTCGCCCTTTCCGAGCCGGATATCAAAATAGCGAATGCCTTCGAGCAACTGCGTGGGAATGTAATCCTGCTGGCATTTTACTTGCGAGGATTGGGGCTCAGTGTCGTTGTCCACGCTGCGGGTGCCCGAATCGTGCGTACCCGGGATGCTCAGCTCGTCGAGGAACTTGTTGTCGTCGACGTATTTCATCCAACATGGCCCATCGACGTAGCTGCTGTACGTGATCCAGTCGAGGCTGCTAACCGTGGCATCGTTCTTTTTCATGTCGTAACCGATAAGTTCGAGCTCCCACGGAATGCTCTTACTCTTATGGCAGATCTTATTGTTGTCCTGGTCTTCGCCGTTCGATTCTATTGCCAGGTACTTAATGTCTTTTTTCTCGGTTTCTTTCTCGACCGTGCGGTCTCGGATGATATAGGTTCCGTTTGATTGACGCTCGAACGCAAAAGCGCGGCTGGGCTTGTTGTCATACTCGCCGCCCCATACGTGGATGACCTTTCCATCTTTGTCAGAGTCGTCGTCGACCGACCAAATGCTGTAGCCCGTCTTTTTATGCTCTTCGAAATTGAGCAAGGTGCGGATAGCATACCAGTTTGTATCGTCATTCTTGGTCGTTACGTTCTCAAGGATGAGCTTGCTGGACGTGCCGTCGTTAAACAGGTGGCAGACGTTGCCGCGAACGTTGCCGTCTTGGTTGACGCTCGCGGTGCGAAAAAAGCCCGCGGGGCGAAGGCGAATGACGAAATTACCGAGGTGCTCCGCCGGTTTGGGCGTGTCGTCTGCAAATGCCGCTCGCAGGGGAATGCCCGGTGCCGCGGTTTCTGGCAGGCTTGCAAGCGGCGACAGTGCCGCAAGACCTAAGCCCAGCGTAAACGCTCGGCGACTGATGGCATGATGTTCGGCCATGACTCCTCCATTCGCAGGGTGCGGTTATGCGATAGTTTTGGTCACTATACTGCCCAGATGTTTAAAGATGCTGGTTTAATTGTCTGCGCGGCGCAATAAATCGGTGGGCGGACGTGTTGGGGTGTTTGTCGTTTTCGTACTGTTGCCACATTTGGGGCGGTTCCGGCGTCCGGCATCCTCGCGTTCGTCGGCTACAGGCATAAGAAAGGGAGGGTCGGTTTACCGGCCCTCCCTGGGTACGAAGCGCTGGGGTACCGTCGCTTGTTTGCACTGCGACCGTGTTTCCCGTTGCGCTCGCCAGTCGCTTAGCGCTTGATCTCGATATCGTCGAGCTTGACGTCCATGGCCTCGGTCTTGGCCTCGGCGATGTCGTCGGCAAATTCCAGAGACTTCATCATGGTCTCGACGGCGTCCTTGTGCTCCTCGACGTTGTCGATACGCACATACACACTGCCGCCGTCAACGTCGGTGAAGTATTCGGTCGTTACGCCGCCCGAGTGTGTATAGGAAGCGTTGCGCCAAGTCTTGCCGTTGTACTTGACGGGGTCATTCTCGGTCCACTCAAAGCTGGCATTCCACTTTGCCTCGTAGTCGAACAGCTCGTCGGCGTTCTTGTCAGGATCGAAGACGGGGATGAAGCGATCGCTGGCGTGCTCGCTCTCGGTGAACTTAAACTGGGCCCTGTCGGCAGTGTCGCCTGCGACGTCGGTGATCTCGACGCCCTCGGGGACCTCGACCTTAAACCAAATGAAGTCGGTCCTCATATCCACGGCTGGCTTTTCTGCTCCGCCGCCACCGCCACTGCCGGTAGCGCCGCCGCTGCCACCGCAGCCCACCAGGGCAACCGCGGCAAAGAGACTGATGCAGAGGGTGAGAATCGCAAAGGCCTTCTTTTTCATGGTCGTGTCCTCCTCGATCTGTAACCGCCCATGGATTACCTGCCTTTACTGTACGCGTGGACGGCTCGCTAGGGTGGGCCATGTGTCCCATTCTGAGGGCTGGAATTGCGCCGACAAGTGGCAATATGCGCGGGTCCAAAAGAGGGGAGGGCCGATGCTGTCGGCCCCCCCCCGGGTTGGGCGCCCGTTGTTTTAATGGGCGCATGCGCGCTGGTGCGCGTAGGCGCGTGCGGGTGTCCCGTTACTTGATCTCGATGCTCGAAATCTCGACTTCGCGTGCCTCGGAAACTGCCTCTGCCATGTCATCGGGGAACTCGATGGAGTTGAGGAGCGCCTCGGCTTCTTTCTTGTGCTGGTCGAAGTTCGAGATGAGGACGTAGGCGCTTCCCGGCTCAACGTCGGTAAAGAGGAGGGTTGTGATGCCACTGTTGTCCTCGTACGTTCCGACGAGCCACGTCCTGCCGTTATACTCGACGGACCCGCCATCCTTCCACTGGAACGTATCCCCCTTCTTTTCCGCCTGGTCGGCGTGGGATTCCTCGGCAGTCAGCGCTTTTTTCCAAACGGGGATAAAACGATCGGCCGAGGCGTTCTCGTCTTCGGGGAAGGTGAGCTGGACCCTGCCGGCATTCTTGCCGGCGGAGTCGCTTACGCCGACGCCCTCGGGCATCTCGACCTTAAACCAGATAAAGTCGGTCTTCTTGGCGACGGGGGTCTTTTCCTTGCTCTCGCTCTTGGAGGCGCTGCTGCCGCCCGATGCGCTCCCGCCGCAGCCGACAAGGGCAAATGCGGCAAAGAGGGCGATGCAAAGGGAAAGGATCGATAGGGTCTTTTTCTTCATGGTGGCGTCCTCCTTGTCTGCCAGGGACATCGTGTGCCGCGGATCGCTGGGGCGGCGGTTGCGCGTGCACATGATGACTTTGTTTGCTGTGCGGTGATTCCTCCATTCGTCGTCCGGTGCCGTGATGAGCGTTGCCCCAACATGGGGCTCTTTACCTATATGTATGCCCTAGTTGCCGCTGCCCGGGAGTCTCGAAACGTGGGCCATGTGTCCCATGTTTGCGTTGGCATGGCCTATCGTTCGTCATAGAAATCCGCGATGGCCAGGTGTGCTGACGCCCATGTGCTTATGGGCTAGACTTAGCACCATTACGTGTTCGATGCGGTTGGTCGGCGGTTGCCGCCTGACCGATGTATATGTCTTGAAGGTGCGTGCGTATGATCCAAGAGATGATGGATAAAACCTGTCGAGAGTTTGCCGAGGCACTTGCCGCACGCGAGCCGGTTCCCGGCGGTGGCAGCGCGAGCGCCTTTGTGGGCGCGCTGGGCGCCTCGCTGTGCGGAATGGTTGCCCGCTACGGTGCGACCAATCCCGCGCTTGCTGATCGTGCGGATGACCTGACGCGTGCGTTTGCCCATGCTGATGAGCTGGCCCAGGAGCTTGTCGAGTTGGTTGCCGAGGACGTTCGTGCCTATGGGCAGGTGTCCGCGGCATACGGTATTCCGCGTGACGATCCGGCTCGAGCGACCGCGATTCAGGATGCGCTGCATGTGGCCGCTATGCCGCCGTATCGCATTATGGATGCCTGCGGGCGTGCGCTGGCGCTGCTCGAGGACATGGCCGACAAGGGTTCGCGTCAGCTGCTGTCCGATGTGGCGTGCGGCGCCGTGTTCTGCCGTTCCGCTATGCAGGGCGCGAGCTTGACGCTCTTTGCCAACACCACGTCTATGAAGGACCGGGCGCGCGCCGAGGAGCTCGAGACCGCGTGCGATGAGCTGCTGGACACGTGGTTGCCGCGCGCCGATGCGCTGGCGCGCCGCGCCGCCGACGCTGCAAGGAAGAGGGGATAGCCATGGCTGAACTGCTGAAGGGCGCTCCCGTCGCCCGCGCGCTGACTGAGGAACTTGCTGCTCGCTGCGCAGCCCTGCGCGAGCGAGGCGTTGTTCCGACGTTGGCTATCGTGCGTGTGGGTGAACGCGAGGACGACCTATCCTACGAGCGCGGTGCGCTCAAGCGCTGCGAGAAGGTTGGCATTGAAGCTCGCCGCGTTTTGCTTCCCGCCGATGTTTCTCAGGTCGAGCTGTTGGCGGCCATCGAGGACATCAATGCCGACCCCGCTGTTCATGGCTGCCTGATGTTCCGCCCGCTGCCCGCCGGCCTTGATGAGGATGCGGTTGCCGCAGCGCTCGATCCTGCCAAGGACGTTGACTCCATGACGCCGGCTTCGCTGCTCACCACGCTTTCGGGGCGCGGCGAGGGTTTTGCCCCCTGCACAGCCGAAGCCGTGCTTGCTTTGCTGGATCATTACGGCGTTGAGCTGGATGGAGCTAAGGTTGCTGTGGTCGGGCGCTCGCTGGTGATCGGGCGTCCCGTAGCCGCTATGCTTACGGCGCGCAATGCGACTGTGACGACGTGCCATACGCATACGCGCGACCTTGCTGCCGAGTGCCGTGCTGCCGACATTGTGGTTGCCGCCGTTGGACGCGCGCGTACGATTGGCGTGGATGCCGTTCGCGAGGACCAGACGATCATCGATGTTGGCATTAATTGGGACGAGGCCGCTGGCAAGCTGGTGGGTGACGTCGATTCTGATGCTGCGGAGCCGGTCGTTAACGCCATCACGCCCGTGCCGGGCGGCGTGGGCGCTGTGACGACGGCGATCCTCGCCAAACACGTGATCGAAGCGGCCGAGCGTGCATCGAAATAGGCGTTTTGGGCTGTTTGAGGGGTTAGTTCTATACCCCGTGGACAAAAAATGCCAAATATGAGTACTGTTGCCAAGATAGTCACATATATTTTAGGTCAAATAGGCTCTCTAACGATATTTATTATCGATAGAGAGCCTATTTTATTGGACCTATGAGGAATTACATCATCTAATTTTGGTGGCGCGCGCAGACGTGGTGTAAGAGCGTCCCGAGGTCCGTCG